>JAYVVY010000234.1:0-3129 GCA_043786575.1 Ilumatobacteraceae bacterium | reverse complement strand
GCACCCCAGCACGCACGGCGTGTTGCGTCTGATGCTGGAGCTACAGGGCGAGACCGTGTTGCGCTGCAAGCCAATCATTGGCTACCTGCACACCGGGATGGAGAAGCAGGGCGAGAACCTGACGTACATGCAGGGCGGCACCAACGTCACCCGTATGGACTACCTCAGCCCGCTGAACAACGAACTCGTGTTCAGTATGGCCACCGAAAAGCTGCTGGGCATCGACGGCGACATTCCCGAGCGTGCGGTATGGATGCGCATGCTGCTCAGCGAGCTGAACCGAATGAGCAGCCACCTGTTGTTCATGGCCACCAACGGCATGGACCTTGGCGCTGTCGGCATGATGATCTACGGCTGGCGCGAGCGCGAGCAGGTGTTGCGTTTCTTCCAGAAGGTCACCGGCCTGCGGATGAACCACAACTTCATCCGCCCTGGCGGCGTCGCCGCTGATTTGCCCGCGGGTTGGCGCGACGACGTGATGTACCTGCTGGAGATGATCCCCCCGCGGCTGGAGGAATACGACATCCTGATGACTGGCCAGCCCATCTGGCGCGACCGTCTGCAGGGCGTTGGGGTGATCACACAGGCGGAGGCAATTGCGCTCGGCGCCACCGGCCCCATCCTGCGCAGCACTGGCCTGGAGTGGGACCTTCGTCGCGACCAGCCCTACCTGCACTACGACGAGATGGAATTCGACGTCATCGTCGGCACCTACGGTGACGCCTTCGACCGCTACGCAATTCGTCTCAACGAAATCCGCGAGAGCATGCGCATCGTGCACCAAATCCTTGATCGCATGCCCGGCGGCGATTATCGCATCCAAAACAAGAAGGTCACCCCGCCGCCGCGCGCTCGCATCGACGAGAGCATGGAAGCGCTGATCCACCACTTCAAGATCTTCACCGAGGGCTTCAAGGTTCCCGAGGGCGAGGTCTACGTGGCCATCGAAAGCCCGCGTGGCGAGATCGGCTGCTACATCGCCAGCGACGGTTCGGCCACGCCGTACCGCCTGCACGTGCGCGCCCCATCGTTCGTCAACATTCAGTGCCTGCCGCACATGATGCGCGGCGGCCTCGTCGCCGACGCCGTCGCCGTCATCTCCTCCGTAGACCCTGTCCTCGGCGAGGTGGACCGATAGTCATGAGTCGACTCAACGAACCCAACGTCATCCTGGCCAAGGAGATCATTGGGCGATATCCCCTGGCTCGTTCGGCCACCATTCCGTTGCTGCACCTGTCGCAGCAGCAGAACGGGTACGTCACCAACGAGGCCATGGGGCACATCGCCGAACTGGTGGGCGCCACCGGCGCAGAGATTCTGGGTACGGCCACGTTCTATGAGATGTTCAAGTTCGAGCCGGTGGGCAAGTACCTGCTCAACATCTGCGGCACCATGTCGTGCGCGCTGCTGGGCGCCGAGGAACTGATCCATCACGCCGAGCAAAAGCTGGGCGTGAAGGTTGGTGGCACCTCGGCCGACGGGATGATCACGCTGGAGCGCGCCGAGTGCCAGGCCGCCTGCACCGAAGCCCCGTGCCTGCAGGCCAACTACCGCTTCCGCTACCGCATGACGCCCGAGGCGCTCGATACGTTCATCGATGATCTGGTCGCCGGCCGGCTGGAAGGTGAGATTCCCGCGCACGGCACGGTCGCCCGCGTGCGCCAACACATTCCAGCCGAACGCGGCGTTGGCGCAGTCGCGCCCGATGCCGTCGACGGCGCACCGCAGTGGATCCGCGCTGCGGCCGCAGGCTCGGAGGCACCGAAGTGACCACGTACACATGGGCCGTCGGTTATATCGACGACGGAGACCGCCCGAAGGTGGTCACCTCACGCTTCAACCTCGAAGACAGCTACACGCTCGGGCGCTACCTGGCTACCGGTGGCTACGAGGGCCTCAAGTCAGCGCTAGATCGCACGCCGACGGCAGTCCACGACGAGGTGAAGGCAGCCACCGTGCTGGGTCGCGGCGGCGCTGGCTTCCCGGCTGGCACCAAGTGGGGCCTCACCCCGCAGGGTGTGTGGCCGCGTTACCTCGTCGTCAATGGCGACGAGAGCGAGCCGGGTACGTACAAGGACCGCCTGCTGATGGAGCGAGACCCCCACCAGCTGATCGAAGGCTGCCTCATCGCCTCGTATGCAGCCGGCCTCTCGCAATGCTTCCTCTACATCCGCGGCGAGATGGCGTTGGCGCAAGAGCGGGTGGCCACCGCGCTCAACGAGGCGTACGCCGCCGGCTACGTCGGCAAGAATATTCTTGGCACCGACTTCAGCATCGACATCGTGCTGCACTGGGGTGCCGGTGCGTATGTGGTCGGCGAAGAGACTGCCCTCATCGAATCGTTGGAAGGCAAACGCGGCGAGCCTCGTTTGAAGCCGCCGTTCTTCCCCGCGGCTGTTGGCCTCTACGGCAGGCCCACCATCGTCAACAACGTCGAGACGCTTGCCAACCTGCCGTGGCTGATGGTCAACGGCTCGGCCGCGTACACCGCAATTGGTACCGCCACCAGCCCAGGCACGCGCATGGTCGCAGTGTCGGGCCACGTGCAGCGGCCGGGCGTCTACGAGATCATCAACGGCACCACCACCTTCCGCGACCTTCTCTACGGTGACGAGTTCTGCCAAGGCATCCGCGATGGTAACGAGTTGAAGGCCTTCGTGCCCGGCGGCGGTTCTGCGCCCTGGTTCACGCCCGAGCAGCTCGACCTACCCTTCGAAGGCAAGCTGGTCGGAGCGGCGGGCTCAATGCTGGGCTCTGGCGCAATCATGGTGATGGATCACACCACCGACATCCCCGCCGCGGCCTTGACGCTGACCCGTTTCTACGCCCATGAGAGCTGCGGCCAGTGCACTCCGTGCCGCGAAGGCGGTACCTGGCTGGAGCGTGTGCTCAGCCGTGTCGTCGACGGTCGTGGCACCCACGCCGACCTGGACCAGATGTTCGAAATCGGCGAGTCCATCTGCCCCGGTACATTCCCACACGCTGCCAGCACACAGCTGGGTCTGACGGCCGCACCGTTCCCGTACAAGATGACCACCATCTGCTTCGTTGGGCCGTCGGCGTACGCGCCGGTTCACTCGGCGCTCACGCTGTTCCGCAGCGAGTTCGAAGCCAAGATCGTGGAACGTA
>JAYVVY010000233.1:0-6805 GCA_043786575.1 Ilumatobacteraceae bacterium | reverse complement strand
GAACTTACCGGTCGCGTTGCCATCGTGACGGGTGGCGGTCGCGGCATTGGCCGCGGGATCAGTGAGCTGCTGGCAGCGCACGGTGCGACCGTGGCGGTCAACTACCGCAGCGGCGCCGAGGCCGCCGCGGAGACGGTTGCCGCCATCGAAGCCGCGGGCGGAACTGCAAATGCGTATGCCGGCTCGGTGGATGATCCGGCCGATTGTGCTGCGATGGTTGCGGCTGTCGTCGCCGACTTTGGCGGCATCGACATCCTCGTCTGCAATGCCGGCATCGCGTCACGGGGTCGGGCCGTGGCCGACACGGACCCGGAGGAGATGATTCGTGTTGTCACCACTCATGCCTTCGGCCCGCATCACCTTGCCCGCGAAGCGTTGCCGTCCATGCGGACGCGCGGCCGCGGCGACATCGTGATGATCTCGTCGGTGGCCACCAGCCATCACTCGGCCAACGGTGCCCCCTACAACATGGGCAAGGCGGCAATGGAAGCCCTGGCATCCACGCTCGCGAAAGAAGAACGCCCGTTTGGCATCCACGTCAATGTGGTTGCGCCGGGCCTGGTGGAAACCGATATGGGCCTGCGCCTGGCCCGAGCATTCACCGGCAATCGTGCGCTGGAAGACCTGCGTTCGATGGACGCAGCCTCGCCATTCGGACGCGTCTGCCAGCCGGCCGACGTCGCCAATGTGGTGCTGTGGTTGTGCACCGCAGGCGCCGGCTATGTCACCGGCCAGCGCATCGAGGTGGACGGCGGCGGCAACCGCTGACGGAGGTGCCCGGACCTACTTGGGCGAAACGTTGCCGAAGACCGAGCGGGGTAACTCGATGAACGTGCGACCAGGGGTGAGCAGGATGGGCGTGCCGTCGTCAGCGGTGAGCGTGAACACCTGCAGCCGGTCGGCGCGGGTCCAGGTGCCGTGCACCTTGGTGCCGCCGCTGAACACCCACGCATCGCCGGTACCGGTGCTCTGCGCATCGGGGCTGCCAGAAATGCCCGGCAGGTAGACCATGGACAAGACCACGATGTTGTTGGTGGTCATCTGGTCGCCCGACTTGTCCTTGTCGGGCTTGCCGTTCTGGTTGCGCTCATAGAGTCCGGTCGTGGCGTTCCACGTCCAGTCGACGTTGTAGCTGTCCATCTTCAACACCACGCCGTCGGAGGCCTCGCCAGTCGCTGGCGAATCGGCCTTGCGGTATTGGAACTGCTGCGGGGGCACGCCGCCCTGGCCAGCGGCCACATCCCAGACCTTGTTGACGTTGAAGAAGAGCGTGAACTCACGCTTACTGTCGTCGTTTGTCCGATAGCAGGAGCCGCCGCATTTCGTCTCGCTGAGGCTGACCAGGTCGCTGTTGTTGACCTCTGCGGTCACGGTGCCATTGCCGCCAGCCCAGGCGAAGATGGGCGCATTGAACGAACCGAACAGATCGACGTCTTGGCGTCGGCCGGAGCGGATTGGCCCGACCCGATCAACGGTTTGGCTTTGGAACACGAATGCGAAGCGGGAGATGTTCGCATTGATGATCTCTTCGTAGACGATGTCAGCGGAGTTCGAGCCCCATTGAGGATGAGCGTCATAGTTGCCGACCTTGGCGACGACTGCGGTGCGCAGTGCAGACAACGGGTTCGACTCATCCACCGGTAAACCGGTGAGCGGGTAGACCGGGACCGGTACTTCGGTGGTGGTCGTTGCTGCCTCGGTAGTCGGGGCGGCGGTAGTCGCCGGCGGGTTGGTGGTGGTGGCTGCGGGCAGGGTGGAGAGCTCGATCGTCGCGGGTGTGGTAGTGGCGGTGGCATCGCTGCCGCCGTCACTACAGGCGGCGACCAGCGCCGCGGCAACGACGAGGATTGGCAAGGTGCGAGAAAGGCGCATCCGTCGATTGTGGCACTTGCCGACCCTCAAACAGCGGCGCCCCGCCATCTGGCACACCATGGCGTGCCCACCAGGGGTGCTGCGTAAACTTCCCTCGACATCCTCTTCGACCACGTTTGCATCGGCCTCGTCACCGCTCGCAACCGCTCCCGTCTGATGCCGAGGTGGTGCAAGCGGCTGATCTGGGGTCGGTGCGACCCCTGTACGGCGCGAGATCATCGGCCTTTCGGGGCGGTAGCGTTTTCGGTGTGAGTCCACTTGCTGCCAGCCCCCTTGCGACGGAGATCACCAGCTCGATCATCACGATCACGCCAACTGCGCTCGTCGAACTCGCCGCATTGCGCGACACCGAACCCGATGCGGATCGTCTTGGCCTGCGTCTGGAGATCATCAGCGAGCCCGGCGAGGACTTCAAGTACGACCTCAGCTTCGACGTGGTCACCAAGGCCGCGTTCACCGACGAGGTGCGCACGCACACCGGCACCGACGATTCGGGTGTCACCACTACATTGAAGGTCATCATCCCCGCCGCCAGTCGCGAGCTGCTCGAAGGTGGCACGCTGGACCACTCCTCGACCGCTGGGCTGATCATTCGCAATCCCAACAAGCCGCAGGCACCTGTCATCGAAGGTCTGATCGCCGACGATGCACTCAGTGCCGAGGTGGAAGCCATCGTCACCGCCGAGGTCAACCCGGCGCTGGCGGCGCATGGTGGGTTCGTCACCTACGTCGGCCACGACAACGAAGGCACGGCCTACCTCACCATGGGAGGCGGCTGCCACGGCTGCTCCATGAGCCGCATGACAATGCTGGAAGGTGTACAGACGATGATCGTCGAAGCACTTCCCGCTATCGAGCGCGTGCGCGACCTCACGGACCACACGTCCGGCGAGAACCCCTTCTACCACTGAGCGGCAGGGGTACGTACGCTCGGCGTATGGTGTTCGTTCGCCTTCGGGCGTGCTGGTGTTGGCCGTCGTGTCCGATGACGACGAGCCATCGTTGCTGCACGCGGCGATGAGAAGGATGGCGGCAGGACCAATCCGTCAACGATTGCGCATGCGCGAACCGTAGGTCGCCTGCAGGCGGAACAACAGGAGCGACGAATCGTGGACCGCCGCCTGTCTCGCGCCGGTTTCCGCAATTCTCCGACCGTGGCTGTGAACCCATGCTCTGGGAGTTGCGGCAGGTGCAGGAAGAGATGTCGCTGAGCATCACCCCGCGTGCTGGCCGGGGCTGCGTAGCCCACAACCGATCAGGGTTCATCAGCAAGCTCGCCGTCCTCCCCACCAGGAGCATGGTTGAGAGCCGTGAGTCGTGCGTCAACGAACCCGGCGACTGAGGCGAGCAGGGCTTCAACGTCAGGGCCAAGGGTGGCGACGTGGCCGCTGTGGTGCAGCGTGATCCGAGCAACGGGCCCACCGAGATCAGCGGCGATGAGATCTGCGCCCGCCGGGTCGACCACGTCGTCGAGCGCGCCGGTGACAAGCAGCACTGGGCACGTGACCGAGTTGAGGTCGGCGGCGAGTACTCCTCGGGTCATTTCGAGCAGTGCCGTGATGGGCAGTCGTGTGTAGCCGGCTTCCCCTTCGGCAAGCGCTGGTCCATCCATCCAGCCGTGTCCGCGCGACTGGCGCCATTCCAGCCCGTCTACCGCGTCCGGGTCGGGTGCGGGCGGGTTGATTGCCACAACTGCCCGGCAGCCATCCTCTGCCGCAAGGGCGAGTGCGAGCGAGGCCCCCATCGACTGGCCCACAATCACATCGGCGGGCCATGCGCGCGCGGCGTGCAGCCAGTCACCCCAACCAACAGTCTCCAACTCTTCGGCGGACGTGCCATGGCCGGGCAGGGTGGGGGCATACGTGACATGGCCACGAGCGTGCAGCCCATCGATCAGCGGCTGCATGGTCGCGGCGGTGCCCCCGAGGCCGTGGAGGAGCAGGATGCGGGCCAACGCGATGCCGAGCTATCTGTCAGGCGGGAAGTGCCGAGAGCAGATCGGCCAGGAGATCCGACGGGTCTTCCAGGCCGACGGACACGCGCAGCAGGCCGCCGGAGACTCCCTGCTGGGCGGCTTCTTCATCGGTGAGGCTGGCGTGGGTGGTGGTGCGCGGGTGACACACCAGCGTCTCGGGCCCACCCAACGAGGTCGCCACGCGAACCAGGGTGACACGACTGAGCAGGTGCTCGACGGCTGTGATGCCGCCGGCAAGATCGATTGCCAGCACGGTGCCGAACTGGCGCATCTGTCGCTTGGCCAGGTCGTGCTGCGGGTGCGTGGACAAACCGGGGTAGTGCACGGCGGCGACCGCCGGGTGGCGCTGAAGTTCTTCGGCAAGGTGCAACGCGCTGGCCGACTGATGGTTGGTGCGTACACTCAGCGTGCGGATGCCGCGCAGCGCATTCAGCGCATCGAACGGCGACGGTGTGGCGCCGTGCAACACGCTGTAGCCCCAGATCTCGTTGAGCAGATCGCGTTCCCCGCTGACGACGCCCAGCGTGGCATCGTTGTGGCCGGCGATGCCCTTCGTTGCGGAGTGCAACGACAGGTGCACGCCATGAGCCAAGGGCCGCTGGCCCAATGGTGTGGCAAAGGTGGAGTCAACGAGGGTGATGGGGCCGCGCAGCGCACCCAACTCGTCTAGGTCAACCAGCTCTAGCAGCGGGTTCGACGGGGTCTCGGCGATGACCAGCATGGTACGGCCGGGCCGGATTGCGGCGGCGAAGGCGCCGGGCTCGGTGCCATCCACAAACGTGACCTCGATGCCGAAGCGGGCGCACGGCCCCTGCAGGAACGCGAGGGTGGCCGAGTACAGCTGACGTTGCGCGACGATGTGGCTGCCGTAGCCGCACAGCGCGAGCACGATGGTGCTGATGGCACCCATGCCACTGGCAAAGGCCAGTGACGATTCGGCACCTTCGAGTTCAGCGATGGCGTCTTCGAAGGAGGCGACGGTGGGGTTGGCGAAGCGTCCGTAGAACTCGCCAGAACGCACGCCGGTGGCGCGTCGGCGAGCATCGTTCATGTCGGCGGACTCCCACACGCTGCTGGCCCACAGCGCCGGTGCCAGAGAACGGCCGCTGTGCCCGCGCCCGGCGGTGATAGCCCGAGTGGCCGGCTGTTGCGTTGGCGCTGTCGTTGGCGCTGTCGTTGGCGCTGTCGTGGGCGTGGTGTTGTCCGACATCTAGCGAAGACTACGCCGCCGTTCTACGCTGCCCCAATGACTATCGATCTGGGAGCGATGTATAGGGGGGCGCGTGAGCGAATCACGACGCTGGTGGCTGGCAGCGACGTCGACCCGGAGGTCGCGGTGCCCGCGACGCCCGAATGGAACCTGCATGACGTGATTGCCCACCTGTCCGGCATCGCAGCCGACGCAAGTAGCGGCAACATGGAGGGAGCACCGGGGGAGACGTGGACTGCCGCCCAAGTGCTACGCGGCGTTGGCCGCACTGTCGCAGAGATGTTGGCCGACTGGCAGCAAAACGCTCCGATGATCGAAAGCTTCTTGTCGTCGCCTGCGGGCGAGAGCGTCGGGAATGCCGTCATGGACATCCATACGCACGAGGCGGACCTGCGCCACGCGTTGGGGTTGCCGGTCGCCGTGCCCGCGGAGTTTCTCGAGTGGGCCGGCACGTCGCTTCGGAGGGGTTTCGCCGAGCAGGTCGCGACTGGAGGGCTGCCGCCGGTGGCGGTGACAGCCAGCGACTTCGAGTGGTTGCGCGGGCGGCTCGGGCGACGCACCGAGGCGGAAGTGAGTGCGTACGGATGGTCCGCCGATCCGGCGCCGTATCTCGATTCGTTTTTCGTCTTCGGCCGAGCCAGCACCTCATTGCGGGAACGCGCATGATCGGCCGCCTCGACGAGGTAGTCATCGATTGCGTTGATCCAGCGCGGCTTGCCGAGTTTTGGCAGCGCGTGTTGGGCGGCTACATCGTTCGCCAAAGCCACCAGTGGGTTGCGCTGGAGCCGCCCACCGGTATCACGTTGTCGTTCCAGGAAGTGCCGGAGGCGAAGACGGTGAAGAACCGAGTGCACCTCGATGTCGACGTCGGCGACCTAGAGGAAGCAACGGCGGCCACCGTCGCCGCCGGCGGCACGCGAGTTGGCGAAGTGGTGTACGACGAGCTGGGCGGCTTTCAGGTGATGGCCGATCCTGAGGGCAACGAGTTCTGCCTGATCAACGGGCCTACTGCAATCACGGCCTGAACTGTTTGAATCGAGCGGACTGCTGACCGCCGCCAATTAGGGTCGCAGCCATGAGTTCATCGATTCGCCGTATCGCCCTCTCCACCGGGGGTGGCGACGCGCCCGGGCTCAACGCTGTCATTCGTGCAGCGACCTTGGCTTCGTTGAATAGGGGTTGGGAAGTCGTTGGCATTCGCGATGGTTTCAATGGACTCTTTCGACCCGAGCTGTACCCCAATGGTGGATTGATGCATCTCGGCCGCGAAGACGTGCGCGGAATAGTGCATCTCGGCGGCACGATTCTGGGCACCACCAACCGCGGCAGCCCGACCGCCTATCCCACACAGCGGCCAGATGGCAGCTGGGTGGAAGTTGACCGCACTCCGGAGCTGCTGGCGATGTTCAAGCAGCAGGGCATCGACGCGTTGATCACCATCGGCGGTGACGGCTCGTTGACGATCGCCAACCACCTCCATCAGGCGGGGCTGCGGGTCATCGGCGTTCCCAAGACCATCGACAACGACTTGGAAGGCACCGACGCGACGTTCGGTTTCGACACCGCCGTCAGTTTCGCCTCGGAATGCATAGACCGCCTGTTCTCGACGGCGACATCGCACGGCCGCGTGATCGTGGTGGAAGTCATGGGTCGCTACGCGGGCTGGATTGCGCTCAACGCAGGTGTCGCCTGTGGTGCCCATGCGATTCTGATTCCGGAGGTCCCATACGAGCTGGAGCCCGTGGCCG
>JAYVVY010000232.1:0-4297 GCA_043786575.1 Ilumatobacteraceae bacterium | reverse complement strand
GCCAACCGCTGCCAGCCACGCGCCGCGTACACCGCAGTGGCCGGGGACGATCGGCCGGTGAGCCCGGTTCCACTGGGGAAGACGTCTTGGTGACGCAACACATGCAGCACGTCTGCGTAGCGAGTGACGACGTAGGTGGTGCTGCCCGGGATCCGGAAGACTGGCGCCTCGGCGCGCAAGCGGTCGTACGCCGCGTACCAGTCCTGCTGCGTGGCGGGATCGAAGAGATCGACGTCGTTTGTACTTGCGTCGTCGGTGCTCATCTGGGATCTACGCTCTCGCGATGGCGACCCTCTTGGCACACATCACTGTTCGGCCCGGTGCGGAGCGTCAGTTCGAGGACATTGCTCGCGCGCTCTACGAGCGCACTCATGCGCTGGAGGCCGGGGTGCTGCGCTACGAGTACTGGCGGGGCGCTACACCGGGCAGCTACTACACCCTGTTGGCATTCGACGACCATCGAGCGTTCATCGCGCACCAGACCAGCGACCATCACGAGACTGCCTCTCCGGAACTGGGGCAGTTGATTGAGCGTTTGCGGCTGGAGTGGCTGGACCCGGTTGGCGGTGCCAGCCCGCTGCCGGCCACAGAGATGCAGCCGGCCCTGGAAGGTGCCTCCGACATCGTGGTGGAGTACACCGATCGCTTTGCCGCCGCGGTCGCCCAGTGGTGGCTGGCGCTGCGACCGTAGCGACCGGCGCATCAGTCGGTCTTCTTTTCGCGGCTCCAGAGCACGTCGAAGTCGCGAGCTATGTCGAGCACCTGGAACGCGCGACCGATGCCGACGCAGAAGCCGCACGTGATGGTCAGCTCCAGCAGTTCGACGTCGGAGAACAGCGCTCGCATGCGTTCCCACATCTCGTCGCTGACACCACGGTGGTCGATGGCGAACTGTTCCGCAAACTCGGCGGCCATGCGCTCGCGGGGCGTGAAGTCAGGGTGGTCGTGGTACTGGTGGACGTGCTGGTAGAGCTCGTCGGTCATTCCTTGCTGCATCGCCGATGCTGCACGAGTGTTCAGTCAAACATGACACTCGTTGAGTTGCGCGATGCGCATGCGCGCTACCTCTCGCTCGCGAACCCCAAGGCTGGACTGCACGTAGACGGCTTCGCTCATCGCGCCCAGACCGACGCCAAGGTGCGGTGCCAGCTGCCACATTCTGGAGGCCTCGCGGCCCTCGCCAGCCGGTATCTCGATACGTGCCACTAGATGACCTCCGCCTTCTTCACGGCAACCGGAATGGCGCTGGAGACCACCATGCCGGTGACCGGGTCGTAGCCGACGTCGACGGACACCAGGCGGCTGGTGGGTGCGCCGATCTCGCGCACCTTTTCGTCGGTGAGCGAGCGTCCACCCCATGAGTGAGCCATGGAGATGACGCCCTGTTTGACATCGTCGGCGCCTTCCACCACACCGTGCAGGACGGCGCGTGGCGAGCTGATCTCGATGATGTCGCCATCGGCGATGCCCAGGCTGGTCAGATCGAGCGGGTGCATGTACGCCGGGTTGGTAGTGCCCTTTTTGGCCAGCGCGGGCAGTTCGGTGCCGGTGGAGTTGAGCACGTGCTTCAGTCGACGGCTGACCAGGCGGAAGGGGTAGGCCGTCATGTCGCTGCCGGCGAAGCTGGTTTTGGGTTCGGCGAGCACCTCGGCCAGTTCGGCCATCAGGTCGTCGGGTGCGGGCGTGAACCGAGCGGTGGCACCTTCCTCGGCGGGCTGCACCGTCATCTTCATGTGCATGTGCACCTGTCGCTTGTTGGCGCGCACTTCGTCCAGCGGCATTCGCGACCCGGCGTAGCAACGGTCGATGATCTCGTCGGTCGTCGGTCGCACCGTCATGTCCGGTGACCCGCCTGGGTACGGCAGCTCGCTGCCCATTCGCGACGCCAGCTCCCAGAACACTTCCCACTCGTTCAACACATCGCCGTCACGCTCCACGACTGGCTCGGTGTAGTTGGTGTACGGCGCTCTGAACCAGCGGTCCATGAGGTGCGGTACGTCGGCACGCTCCAAGGACAGCGTGGGTGCAATCACGTAATCGGCAAACTCCGCAGTGGGGGTCATCCGGTGATCGATCACCACCAGTAGCTCCAGATCGTCAAGTGCTCGCAGTGTCAGTTCGTGGTCCGGGAAGGCCACCGCCGGGTTGCCGCCGCTGACGATCAGCGCCCGAATGCGGCCTTCGCCAGGGGTGAGGATTTCCTCGGCGAGCGTGGCCGCGGGCATTTCGCCGCGGTAGCCGCGCAGGTTGCGGATTCGCGATGGCGGCCCTTTGGCAGGCTCGCGTGGTGCCGTGACCTGGGCGCGGTGAGGGGCCTCCGGGTAGAGCAGCATCCCGTTCTCCATCAGGTCGCCTTCTCGGTTGACGCGACCGAGGATGGTGTTGAGGACGACGACCATGTGTTCGGAAAGGCTGGAGTGTGCCGCCATGTTGGGGCCGGTGCCGGTGCCTGCGGTACCCCGCGGGCCGGCGGCGAACATACGGGTGGCGGCGACGATGTCGTCGGCCGCCAGCTCGCAACGTTGCGCGACCAGGTCGAGAGTGAAGCCGTCGACCGCGGCGTGAAGTTCGCCCATCTGGCTCATCCAACGCTCGCAAAACTCGTGATCCTGCAGGCCCTCCTCCAGCACGATGCGGATCATTCCGGCCATCAGGGTTGCGTCCTGACCGGGGCGGATCTGAAGGTGAATGTCGGCGAAGCTGGCCAGCTCGGTGCGCCGGGGATCGACGACGATCAGCTTCATGCCCTCTGCCTTGCGGCGACGCATGACAACGAAGGGGTTGGTGCCCTGCAGCCCGCCGAGCGGGGCGTACGAGGAGACCATTGGGTTGTAACCGATAGCCATGTGTACGTCGGCGTCGGTGAAGCTGTTGTAACCGGCTTCCCACCCGCCCAGGCGAAAGCCGGCCAGGCCCTTGGCGGGTTGGTCGATGGTGACGGACGTATAGAACGACACCGAGCCGAGGCCATCATGAAACGCCCGTGCGGATGGCACCGCAACCGAGTTCTGGTAGCCGCCGGTGCCGGTGTAGGAGGCCACGGCGCGCGGCCCGTACGTGTCGATGATGCGCTGCAGCTCGGTCGCGATGCCGTCGAGTGCTTCACCGCTGGCGACTTCCTCGAACGTGCCGTCGGGCCGGCGGCGCAATGCTGCGCGCAGTCGCTTCGGGTCGGCCATTTGGTCGGGGAGCTGGCGACCCTTGATGCACGTGTAGCCCTCGAAGAGCGGGTCGTCCATGACGCCGCGAACCGCGATCACTCGATTGTTCTCGACGTCGACTTCCAGCGGACAGCTGGCGTGGCACACACGGCAGAAGGATGTTGTTGTCTGCATTTTGGCCTCCAAGGACTTTCCGTACGCCCGTAAACTATCTCGTCGGCTAGTTTCGCAACGCAGTGGGCCGACGGTGGCTCAACTCGTCACATTTCAGGGGTCGAACATGCAGCGGCAGTGGGTCATCTGCACATCGAAGAGTCCGATCGGTTGGGCGCGCTGATGGTCCGCCCATTCCGTTTTGGCTTGCAGAGCTACGCCGCACCGACCCCGCACGCGTGGCGCGATCAGGCGCGCCGCGCGGAGTCGTGCGGATTCGGTACGTTCAGCGTCGCCGACCACGTGATCGGCCCCGGCCCCGCGCTGGCATCGGCCAACCACGGCGTGCAGAACGTTGCGGCGATCCCTGCGATGGCAGTGGCGATCGAGGCCACGAGCACGATCAAGATCGGAGCGCGCGTGTTCTGCGTGGACTACCGCCAGCCGGTGGTGTTCGCCAAGGAAGTGGCCACGCTCGACTGGTTCTCGGAAGGTCGGCTCGAACTCGGACTGGGCGCCGGCTGGCTGCAGAGCGAGTACGAGGCGATGGGTGTGCAATGGGATCGTGCTGGCGTGCGGCTCGACCGGCTGGAGGAGACGCTGCAACTGTTGCGGGCCCACTTCGGTGACGGCGAGATCGACATGCACGGTCAGTACGTCAATGCGAGCGGCTTCGAAGGCGTGCCGAAACCCACCAACGGTGTGCCGCCGATCATGATCGGCGGCGGCGCGCAGCGCGTGCTCGGCATCGCAGGACGCGAAGCCGACATCGTCAGCATCAACTTCAACAACAGCTCCGGCAAACTCGGCCCTGATGGTGTGGGCAGCAGCACTGCCGAACTCACCGCGCAGAAGATCGATTGGATTCGCGATGGCGCCGGTGATCGGTTCGACTCTCTCGAGCTGGAGATCGCGGCGTACTTCACCATCGTCACCGACGACCGAGACACGATGCTGGAGAAGCTCTCGCCACGGTTTGCGCT
>JAYVVY010000231.1:0-3043 GCA_043786575.1 Ilumatobacteraceae bacterium | reverse complement strand
GAGCACGGTGGTTCCGGCGAACGGGAAGTTCCGCACGTCGAAGGCCCACAGCAGGATGTACGGCATGATGGCGATGGTCGCCACAAACACTGCGCCGGGGAGCGTGATGCGGTTGACGGCCTTGCCCAGGTAGCGCTCGGTTTGCGGCCCAGGACGGATGCCGGGGATGAAGCCTCCTTGACGGCGAATCTGGTCGGCCTGGCGAATGGGGTCGAACGCAATCGAGTTGTAGAAGTACGCAAATGCAATGATCATCAGCGAGAACAGCGTGATGTAGACCAACCCGTGGTCATTCACCAGGTTGTTATCCACCCACTGCTGCACTTGGAACCGCCACGAGCCTTCGTCCGAGCTGCCCAACAGGTTGGTTGCCAGCACGGGAAGCAACAGCACCGAGCTGGCGAAAATGATCGGGACCACGCCGCTCTGGTTGACCTTCAGCGGAATGTACGTGCTCTGACCGCCGAACTGCCGACGACCGACCACACGTTTCGCGAACTGAACTGGAATTCGGCGCTGCGCAAGCTCGACCTTGACCACCGCCACCACGATGCCGAGGCAGAGCAGCAGCAACAGCGTGAACACGAACCAGCCCTTGGAGAGAAAGACGTTGTAAAAACCCGATGGCAGGCTGCTGACGACGGAGGCGAAAATCACCATGCTCATACCGTTGCCGATACCGCGTTGGCTGATGAGCTCGCCAATCCACATCAGTGCAGCCGTACCACCCACCAACGTGATGATCACGAGGTAGCCGCGAGGGAACATACCGTCAGGTAGCAGCTTCAAGTTCTGGGGGTAGCGCTGTGCCGCGCCAAAGAACGCGTTGCCGTTTCCGTTGCCGAAAATGAACGTCAGTGCGGTGGCCTGCAACGTGGAGATGCCGATGGCCAGGTAGCGCGTGTACTGCGTGATCTTGCGCTGCCCGGAGGCACCTTCTTGCTGCAACTTCTCCAGCTTGGGGATGACCACACCCAACACCTGCATGATGATGCTGGCGGTGATGTAGGGCATGATGCCCAGCGCGAAGATGCTGAAGCTGGCAAACGCACCGCCGCTGAACAGGTTGAAGAACCCGAGCGCGCCTTGCGTATTGGCCGAGGCCTTGAACTGACGAACCGCGTCGGCGTCGATGCCCGGCACGCGAATGGCAACGCCAACGCGGTACAGGGCGACCATCGCCATGACGAACAAAATCTTGTTCCGCAGATCGGGCACCTTGAAGACATTCTTCAAGTTGGAGAACACGGGCTGGCTCCCAGGAGGTTTCGATTCGACGCCGGAACGGCGACGAGCATCAGCGGTTGGTGAACTGGTTGCCCTTGACCGGCGGGCGACCCTGCTTGTACGGCGACGGCAGGAGCGTGACGCTACCGCCTGCAGCCGTGATGGCTGCATCAGCAGCCTTCGAAACAGCATGTGCAGTGAGGTTGACCGCAACCGTGATCTCGCCACGGGCAAGGACCTTCACGAGCGTGCCCTTGCGGACCAGACCGGCAGCGACCAACACCTCAGGGGTGACGGTGCCTTCGGCTAGCTCGTTGAGCTGGTCGAGGTTGACCGGGCTGTACTCCACCCGGAACGGGTTGTTGAAACCCTTCAACTTCGGCACGCGCTGCTTGAGCGGCATCTGGCCGCCTTCGAAGCCACGTGCAACCTTGCCACGACCACGCGACTTCTGGCCCTTGGTACCGGCGCCGGCGGTCTTGCCGCCCTTGCCACCGATTCCACGGCCAACGCGCTTCTTGTTCTTGGTACTCCCAGGTGCGGGAGCGAGCTCGTCTACGCGCATGTCACTTCACAGCTTTCGTGTCAGTCGCGGCGTTTTCCGTGACCTCGATGAGGTGCGGAACGCGGGCGAGCATGCCACGGATCTCCGGGCGATCGGGCAGCACGTTGGTGTCGCCGATCTTGCGCAGACCCAGAGCGCGCAGTGTGCCGCGGTTCTTGGGCTTGTTACCAATTGCCGAGCGCACCTGGCGCACGGTGAAGGTGGGGCCGTCGTAGTTCTTGTCGGTCCGCATCAGTGGGTCTCCCCTGCAGTCTTCTGCTTCTTGCGCTCGTTGTACGCGTTGAGCACACCCTTGGGGACGAAGTCCTCAGCGGCAAGGCCGCGGCGAGCCGCAACTTCGTCGGGGCGCTGCAGCGACATCAAGCCGTTGATCGTGGCGCGAGCCACGTTGATGGAGTTCGACGAGCCGAGCGACTTGCACAGCACGTCGTGGATGCCAGCCTCTTCGAGGATGACACGAGCAGCGCCACCGGCGATCACGCCGGTACCGGGTGCTGCGGGCTTCATCATCACGCGGCCGGCTGAGTTGATGCCGATGACCGGGTGGGTGATGGTGCTGCCTGCGAGGGCCACATCGAACAGGTTCTTCTTGGCCTCTTCGGTCCCCTTCTGGATAGCCAGCGGGACTTCCTTTGCCTTGCCGTAGCCCAGGCCGACGCGACCATTGCCATCGCCGACCACCACGAGGGCGGTGAAGGAGAAGCGACGGCCACCCTTGACGACCTTGGCGACGCGGTTGATGTTGATGACGCGAGACTCGCGGAGCCCATTCGGGTCCGGGGCGCGCTCTTCGTTGCGATTGTTGCCGTAATTCGAGGGGGCGGCCATCAGAACTCCAAACCTGCTTCACGGGCTGCAGCAGCAACTGCAGCGATGCGGCCGTGGTAGGCGAACCCACCACGGTCGAACACAACCTGAGTGATACCGGCGGCCTTGGCGCGCTCAGCGACGAGCTGACCCAAACGGGTTGCTGCGTCGACAGTGGCGCCACTGCCTTCGGTCTTCACAGCAGCCTCGGTAGTGCTGGCAGCGGCGATGGTGCGACCAGCAACATCGTCGATGACCTGCAGGGTGAGGTGCTTGTTGGAACGGAACACTGCCAGGCGCGGACGCGCGGCGGTGCCATGAATCTTCTTGCGCACCCGACGGTGTCGGATGATGCGGCCGTTGCGGCGCTTTTGTGCGGTGTTGCTCATACGAGTTGCTCTTCCTGGCTCGTCACTTCTTGCCGGTCTTGCCGGCCTTACGCAG
>JAYVVY010000230.1:0-3019 GCA_043786575.1 Ilumatobacteraceae bacterium | reverse complement strand
ACACGCAGACGGGTCAGCACCACGGCGGTCGGGGTGTCGGGCGCGGCATCGACCTCGGTGACGGGCACCCGCACGACTTCGGTGTTGATGCCGAGCCCCAACTCAGCGAATCCAACCGCAGACGGGCCTGTGTCCGTGCCGTCGGGGCGTTCGGCCACGCCGGTGATCGTGATCGTCAGCGGTACTCCGGCAGTGACCTCGACAGCCTGTCCCTCGTCGATCAATGACTCCAGGCCGATAGCGACATCACTCGGCGAGTTCGCCCCATCGGAGATTCGAACCGACGTGATCATTCGATTGGCGACTGTCGTTTGCGGCTGCAGCAGGTGCAGCGTCCCGTCAGTGGTCGACACGTTGAGGAAGTGACCGATCGGGTCGCTGCGATCGCCGACCACCCACGCCGTTGTCGGGTCACCGTCGACGGCCATCGCCGGTCGCTGTTCGGGTCGATAGGCAAAGGGTTCGCCGTACCCGCTAGCCGTCACTCGCAGCCCGGTGTCGAGCGTCGCAATTGTCTGATCGTCAGCGTTCGGCACCAACCCGAACACAGGAAGGCGTTGGTCGCCTTCGTCGATGCGCTGGATGTCGCTGCCGTCGCCGCCGATCTCGGTGAAACCGCTGACATCCTGCGAGCTGCGCCAGTGGTGCGCGCGATCGCGGTTTGAATCGGTGATGATGACGACCGCGCCATCGAGGTGGTCGTCGGCTGTCAGGTCCGCCGCGTAGCGCAGCGCCTCGTCGCCCTGCAGCAACCCAGCGGCCGAGGCATCGACAACGCCGTCGCCGCTGCCGACCAGCACCACGACACGCTCACTCGCTCGCACGATGGGGACGGGATTCTTCACCGGCACCAACTCGACCGGGGCCAGCGGTGTGCCCATGTCAGCAGAGCTGAGCGCGGTTTCGTCGACCATTGGAATGTTCGGCGAGTTGGGAACCGCGACGCCGTACGCGACCGGCTCGCCCAGACCGTTCGGCTGAGTTCGGAACAGGTCGGCCACTTCCTCCGGCCGCGGCGTGCGGAAGCGGTCGAAAGCAAGGTCGTTGGCAACCCAGATGGTGTCGACACCGAGATAGCGGGCGACGGCGGCAATCGACGACGAGTCGAGCGTATGGTCCTGCATGCGGTCGTCGAGTGCGTAGAGCAGATCCATCGCACCGGGAGAGCCCAGCGGCAAGAGATCGCGGGTGACCAGCGGCTTGGTCGTGAGGCCCGGCAGGGGAGGGTCAACGGTGTAGCCCCAGCGAAATGCGCCGAACTCCGAGCCGGGCAACTGCAAGACCCGAAACTCGGACGACGAGGCTGAGAGGTCGTCCGCTGCCTGCAACCATGCTGACGGTGGTGTCTCGTCTCGCTCGAGCGCCGGGTCGACGAGATTGCCATCCAACAGTGCGGGCAGGTTCACGATCGCCAGCAGGATCACCAGTACCGGTGCCAGCGAGCGCAGTCGCCAACGAGTCGCGCCGAGTACAGCGACCAATGCTCCGGCGCCGAGCGCCAATCCAAAGTTGGATACGGGCAGGGCGCGAGTACTGCTGCGAATCGCCAGGGCCAGCGAGCTGCGTGAGTTCTCCGCCAGCGGTGACATCAATGGCGATGCATCGTCGATCGGGTGCACCCCCACCGCCAGGATGATGCCGGCGAGCACCAAGAGCGCGGCATAGCGTCGCTGGCTCCAGCGGGTGAGTGCGATGCCAGCAATGCAGACCAGCAGCAGCCCAAAGCTGATGGCGATGACGCGGCCCGACTCCATGTATGCCTGCGAAGCGGTCGTCGTGAACGCGTACGGGTCGCGCACGTAGAACAGCCAGTAACCCATACCGCGCAGGGTCTCGGTCGATGCAGATGTCAACGATGTGGCCTGCAGGCTTTCGCTATACGCGAGCACGTCGGCGCCGTATGCCCCCTGCGCCCGCAACATGACGATCCACCACAGCGACACTGCGATTGCCAGGCCACCGATGCGCAGGGCCGCCCCCACCGCCCGTCGCCACTCGATCGTGCGCTGCATCAGCGCGTGCAGCAACCAAAGGACTGGGGCGGGAGCAATCATCATCACCGCGGTCGCGTTGACTGCGCTGCATGAGAGCAGTACCAGTGCCATCAGTGCGGGGTGTCGCCAGCGACGCGTGCTGGTGACGGCGCGAATGGTCAGACCGACGAGCCAGCCGACCGCTGCCCACGGCAGCAACATCGCGCTTGTCCGTGAGACGTAGGGAAGGATGTATGGCGACAGTTGGTACACGACGGCAGCGGCTACTGCGCCATGCTTGGGCATTCCCAGCAGTCGCGCCGCCCAGTAGACGCCAAGGGCAGCGAGGAACAGCAGTGTCCCGATCCATAAGCGGTGGGCCACCCAATCGGGCACGCCGAGCTGGTCGAAGACCCAGTACCACGGGCCTTGCGGCCACAGGTAGGCAATGGTCTGGTGCGGAACCCACCCACCGAACTGGCGGGTGTCCCACGTGAACGGCGCGTCGGCAATCAGCCGGCCGGGGTTCAGGTACAGGAACAGTTTGGTGTCGGCGGGCATGCGGCCCGGCTTGGTCAGCAGCGCCGGCACGTATGCAATCAATGCGAGCAGGCTCACGGTCCACCGCGAGGTGCGCGCCGTGAGTTGCCCACGGCTCACGGAATGGCCCCCAGGACCCCGTAGAGAGCCGTCAGACCCACGAGGCCGGCGGAGCACGCCCCGATGACGTACGGCCACCAATCACGCTTGTCCCGCTCGAACCAGACGGCGCCGGAGATGAGCAGCGGGAACGCAGTGAAGAGGAATCGTGGGCGGGCGGTAACGGTGCTGGGGAGCAGCATCAGCAACAGCACGATGGCGACGTAGGCGGTGCAATACGAGGGCAGCCGGTACTTGCGCAGGAACCACAACAGCAGCACCATCGTCACCACGCTGACCGCGGTGATGGTGTTGGTGGGCGATGTCAGCGGGTGCGTGAAGGCCTTCACCGTGCGACGAATTGCCGTGAGCCCGAAGCTGGTGCCTTCACCCCACGCTTCGGTCTG
>JAYVVY010000229.1:0-5576 GCA_043786575.1 Ilumatobacteraceae bacterium | reverse complement strand
TTATGGAACGCCGAGCACACGCTGATGCAGCGCTACGGCGTGCTGCGTATTTATGGGCGCAAGGCGGGCGACGACCACGGTTCGCTGGAGAAGCCGATGCTGATCGTGTGGCTGGTGACGGCGCTCGCCTTCATCGGTGCGTACGTCAATCTCGAGCAGCTGGTGCTGAAGCTGGGGCTCGACGAAACGAATGCCCGTGGGGTCAAGCTGCTCGACCCGCTGCGAACGCCGGCGACAGTGCTGTTCTGGGTTGGCCTGGTGGCGAGCGCCATGCTGGCAGTTCGTTGGTGGCGTGCCGAGCGGTCGCTCGGCACGAAGGCCAGCCCCGCGAAGCACCTCTACGCGCTGGGCACGTTGGGCCTCGTCGTCGTCGTGATGATCGATCCGATTGCCGGTGTCGCCGGCTACGTGGCTGCACACGCGATCGAGTATTTCGCTGTCGTGCATCGCAGCCTGCGCACGCGGCGCGACGATGCGCCAGTGGCCGTCGCCACCAACACCCCGTGGCGCCGTGGCGGGATGTATGCGCTCTACTTCGGGCTCATCGCCGCCATCGTCATCGGCACCGCGATGCCGTTCAACGGGCGCATGTACGCCTTCGCGATTCTCTTCTTCGGTGCGCTGCACATCCTGTACGACGGCTTCGTCTGGAAGCTACGCCGCCCCAACGTCGCTGCCTCGCTCGGCATCGCCCCGGCCGCCTAGGCGGGCACTTCATCGAACGCGGGCGTCAGTTCCTCGCGTTCTTGGATCAGCACGCCGACTATCACGAGCGCGGCGCCCAGAAGGTCCAGGGGCGACGGGGTTTGGCTCAACGCGACGTAGCCCAACACCATGGCCGACACGGGTAGCAGCGCGAGCAGGACTGCGAACCTGCGAACGGGAATGCGACGCAGCACGACCTGGTCGATGCCGTAGCCGATGGCTGACGACAACGCGCCGACGGCGACGCACATCATCAGCAACCGAGTGTCGCCGAAGACCACGCCGCTGCCGTCGATACCGACGGGCAAGATTGCGACGGAGCCAATTGCCAATCCCACACCTAGCCCAGCCATGCCGCGGTCAAGGTGGGCCACGCGCCTGCCCAGGATGATGTAGACGGCCCACAGCGCCGAGGCTGTGAAGATGAAGACGATTCCCCACGGCTCGCCGCCCAGCTCGACGCCGGACAGTGTTGAGACGCCAATCGCGGCGAAGGCCAGCGCAGCTGAGTTTCGTGCGCTACGCGTGTAGGCGGCGGCGACTGCGATCGGGCCGATGAACTCGATGACGACGCTCTTGCCCAGCGGAAGGCGGTCCAGTGCGAGATAGAAGAACAGGTTCATGAACGCCGTGGCGATACCGAAGAACGCCGCACTCTTCAGTTCGGCTCGCGTCCAGTGAGCACGGACTTGCCGCCACGAAACAGCCATCAGCAACAGAGCGGCTGACGAGACGCGGAACCAGGCAACAGTTGCCGGGCGAACCTCTTCGAACAGGTTCACCGCCACCACGGCGCCGGTGTATTGCGAAATTCCGGCGATGGCAAACAACGCCTCCGGTGAGGCGGTGCGAACGAACTCCGTGGGCGTGCGCAGTGGGTTCAGTCGAACAAGTCGGGGTCGGTGCGGCAGATTTCCTGCCACAGCGGCTGGAAGCTGAGCCACCCGGCGATGGGCGACGCGGTCTGCTCGCGTGTGTAGGTGGCGTCCTCGTGGGGGATGGGCACGGGGGTGCCGGCGGCCATCGCCAGCAACTGCGCCTGGCAGCTGCGGTCCATACTGAGGAACCAGAACGCGGCTTCGTCGACGGAGCCGCCAACCGTGAACAGGCCGTGGTTCTGGTGAATGGCGGCCTTGCCCTTCGGGAACTGGGCGACCAGCTCGCGGCCGTCTTCCACCCCGAACTGAACCCGGCCGCGCTGAGCGGTGACGACCACATGGTCCTCGTAGAAGATGCACGAGTCCTGCGTAATGGGTGCCAGCGGAATGCCGAGCGAGCTGAACGCTTTGCCGTGAATGCTGTGGCTGTGTGCTGCGGCGATCACGTCGGGCCGCGCCTCATGGACGGCCGAGTGGATGACGAAGGCGGCGCGGTTCACCGGGCGCGTGCCGTAGATGACGTTGCCGTCGTGGTCGACCAAAATCAGATCACTGACGCAAATGTGGCGGAAGCTGACGGCGAACGGGTTGACCCAGAAGTACTCGGGGAACTCGGGGTCGCGCACGGTGATGTGGCCGGCAACGCCCTCGCCGAAGCCGACGCGACCGAAGATGCGTAGCGCGGCCGCAAGTTTCTGCTTGCGGTGCAGCCGCTCTTCCTCCACCGTCGCGAACGGCGCGGGCAGCTCCAGGCTGACAGCCTTCGGGGTCAGCTCAATGCCATCGATCGTGCGAACGCCAGTATCGGTAACAGTCATGGCCGGAATAGTACGCCGTCGTCCGGCCATGATGGGAAGCGTGAACCGCCAAGTCGCCCCCACCACCATTGCCCCTCCCGCGGCGAACTACGCCCACGCCGTCGTGACGGAGTCCGCTTTGCGCTGGCTGCACACCAGCGGCGTCGTACCGACCCTGGTCGACGGCACGGTGCCAGACACGATCGAGGAGCAGGCGATCGTGGTGTGGGCGAACCTGCTCGCGATCCTTCACGAAGCCGGCTTCGATGCAGCTGATGTGGTCAGCGTCACGACCTACGTCGTCGTCGATCAACTCGCGGCGCTGCCCGCCGTGATGACAGCTCGCGACAGCGCACTCGGTGGTCATCGGGCAGCCAGCACCCTGGTCACGGTGCCAGCCCTGGCCCGCTCGGAATGGAAGATGGAGATCGCCCTCATCGCCGCCGGGTAGGGGCGTATTGTTTAGCCTCGGCCGTAAGCGAGCAGGACCGTCGAAGCTGGGACCGCCAAATTGCCGCGCTCGCTTGTGCCGAGAACACTGACGAAGGTTCACCTGATTTTCGCCTAGAAGTGATCGAGTCGACCAACCTCCGACGGGTGTCGAACGGCCGCCCGGCTCTCGGTACGGAAGGAGAGTTTCACCACCGTGCCCGATCCCTCGGCCTACTGGTCCACGTACCAACGTCGCCTCACTGACCTGGGCTGCCAACCGGTGTTGATCGGGGCGCTGGCTGCACTCGCGTATCGGGCAACACCGCGTTTCACTACCCCGAGCTTGACGAGGCATACATCGACCGCTGGGTAGAGGAGTGGCAGATCGCTGAGCGGTGGCCGAAAGCCAGCTGCGCTGGCTACCCACCTGACCACGGTACGCCGCCGATCTGGTCGCCTCTCGACAATCGAGCCGCAATGTCCCACCAGTAGGCGTGCTCACCCTGAACTGCAGGTGGATCTCGATGAGGCGCTGCACATTCACCTCGCTCTGTGGTTCCCAACGAAACGTCGCGCAGATCCGAGTGGAACGGCTACTCGCCTCGAGGCGCTGCGATCAAGAGGTCACCTCGGCCGGTGTAACCGTAGAGGAACAGTCGATACTCGCCAGGCTTGACAAGCGGCAGCGTTGCGATCGTGGTGACCGTGACGGACTGTCCGGCCTCCAACGCCACGTTCGACACCTCTCCAACATCCCACTTCCACATCCCGTCTCCCCCCAACATGAGCCGCAACGACGGAATGGAGATGGGCGAAGCCCCGTCGTTGCGCACAGTGACGGTTACCGAGGTCGATCCGCCTGAGCACACAATCCCAGGGTCGGCTTCGATCGTCGCGACGAGTGGTTCCTGGGCCAGCGCGATCGTCGCGCTGGTGCCGATTTCCAGCCATGCCGACGGAGCTGCGCGGTCGCAACCATCATCGAGTACCGCGTCCGCCACTGTGACCGAGGCGGCGCGAGGCGAAACGTTCGACGCTGGCCCGTCGCTGGTTTCCGTCGCTGTCGGCTGCGCACACGACGACGCGAACACCAGTGCGACAACGGTGCACCCCGCGCGCCTCACGCGATCAGAATGCCCGATGCGGCGCCGCTTGTCCAGCGAGCAGGGCGGCAGGTATGCGGTATCAGCCTTGGATGGCAGCGCACCCTCGACGGGTCGGATTGACACGACGACGAAGGCTGCGGGGCGGCTACGGCGAACAACTGTGCGGACGTGCTGGCTACGAGGTGACGGCGAACAGCTTCCAGGCGCCCGGTACGCCTTTGAGCTGATGTTCGCCTCGGCCGGTGAACGAGATCCCGGATCCGACGACCAGGTCGACGACGGTGCGCGAGACGAGGACCTCGCCCGCTGCCGCGAGCGACGACACCCGTTGCCCGATGTGGACTGCGATGCCGGCCACGTCGGTGTCGGTCATCTCGACCTCACCCGTGTGCAACCCGGCTCGGACCTCGAGCCCGATCTGGCGGACGGCGTCGCGGATGGAGCAGGCACAGTTGATCGCTCTCGCTGGTCCGTCGAACAGTACGAGGAAGCCATCTCCCGTGGTCTTGATCTCTCGGCCACGGAAACGTGCCAGTTGGCGACGGACGACAGCGTTGTGACGATCGAGGACCTGTGCCCAGCGCAGGTCGCCCAGCTCCGCGGCGCGTGTGGTGGATCCCTCGATGTCGGTGAACAGCACCGTCGCGAGTACTCGTTCGGCCCGCGGCGCCGAGCGGTCACCAGTGACGAACTGCTCGATGTGGTCCAGGGTGGCGTCAGCGTTTCCGAGCCAGTAGAGGTGGTCGCCACCATCGAGCTCCTCGAACCGGGCATCGGCGATCTGCGCCGTCAGGAAGTGGCTGAAGTGGATGGGCATGTACGCGTTGTCGTGGTGGGCGAGCACCAGCGTCGGCGCCGAGATCGCCGGGAGCGCGGCACGGACGTCGAGATGGCCGATCGTCATCTGCATCGCGGCGGCCGCACCGGGACTCACGGAGCGACGTTCGAGACGCGCCAACTGCTCGCGGAACGCTTCGTTTTCCGCCTGGCTGGGCGCGACGGTCTGCACCCAGGACCTGTCACCAGTGCCCCAGAAGTCGGAGAAACCGGCGAGCACCGTGTCGAGGGTCGAGTGGTCCCAGCCGTCGTAACCATCGGCGGCCACCAACAACGCGTACGCGTCGAGCAGGACCAAACCGGACACCCGCTCGGGAAAGGTCGCTGCCAGCAACAGCGCGATCAGACCGCCATCGCCGTGACCGAGGACGACCGCCTTCGTCGAGTCCGCAGCCTCCAACACAGCCACGGCGTCGCTCATCCACCGCTCCAGCGTCGGAAGGTCGTTCAGCGGGGCCGGGTCGGACAAACCCACCCCCCGCATGTCGAACAGGATCAACCGCGAGAACTGCGCCAGCCGGTCCAGGAAGTGCGCGATCAGCGGATCGTCCCACTGGCTGTCGAGATGATTCCACCACCATGGAATGAAGATCAGGTCCAACGGACCCTCACCCACCACCTGGAACGCGATGTGCGCGCCATCATCGGCCTTGGTGTATCGAGTCTGCGCCGCCCCCACCCCAACAGTCTCGCAGAAATCGGCGATCCCGAATCAGACCTCATCGTGAGCTCAGGCACCATCCACCTCCGGCCCCGACACGTAACGGAACGCAGCGCATACTGCCCGGGCCGGAAGACTGTCCGCGCCCTATCGGCAGTTA
>JAYVVY010000228.1:0-19307 GCA_043786575.1 Ilumatobacteraceae bacterium | reverse complement strand
GTGGAAACTGCCCCGGCGCGCCGCCGGGGCAGTTCGCTGAAGGCTGCTCGAGATCACATCGTCGGCGCCCGGGATGCGGCGCACGCCACACACAGCTGACATGTGAGAGATCAGCCGCCGCGTCGAACGCGCAGCGTTTCGCGTGTCTCTAGCGGACGCTACTCAGTCGGCGGGGTCGACCAGCTCACGGTCGAAGGTTGCCCACACGGTCTTGCCGTGCGCGTGGGGGGTTGTGCCCCAGTCATCCGCGAGGTCGTCGATGATGTGCAGCCCACGCCCGCCGTGCTCATCGGCGTCCGAGTGGAGGCGGGGCACTGTTGAGCCGAAATCGGTGACGTTCAACACGAATGGGTCATCGCTCCAGGCCTCCATCAGACCGCCGGCGTCCGTGTGTTGCACGACGTTGGAGACGAGCTCGCTGGCCACGAGCGTGACGTCGTCGGCAATCGTGCCATCGTTGGGAAACAGCGGACGGAGCGCTTGACGCGCCGCCCGTGGAGCGTCTGGGTGGTTCGCGAACTCATGGCTCACATCCGGAGCGTGGTGGCCATCGTGTTGACTCATGGGATCCTTCTATCCAGTCCGGCTCGCTCCTAACCCAATACCATCAACTGCGGCCCGTCAGGCGACGACGCCACAGGCGACGGCTAGCCCAACCGTTGTCGCGGCGGCCACCCCCACGAGGCAGACGCCGGTACCGACGACAAGCGCAGCGCCGACCGCCCCCAGGGCCGGGCGGTGACCGCGACAATTACCGTCGATGCCCCGAGCAGGCCCGAACCGATGACGAGTGACGGGACCGGAACGATCCGCTGTGGGAGGCCGCGCACCCCTGTTTGCTCATCGGCATTCACGTCGGGCAGCGTGTTGATGAAATGCGCCCCGACCCCGAGACAGGCCGCAGCGGTGGTGATCGATGCGGGCGCCAACGAGCGTCCGATCGAGCCGAGCGAAACGAACCGTCGGGTTGGGGTGTCGTCATCTGTGGGACGAATTAGGCCTTGCTTGCCGCAGGCGTCTGGGTAGCGAGGAAGGCGTCGCCCATGGCCCGGCGCTCGTCATCGCTGCACAATGACTTCAGCAGCGGCAACACCTCAGCCTCTTCCTTCTTCGCATGGGCCAGAACGTCGGCCATGAAGGTGTCGAAGGTTGTGCCGAACTCTGTCGACTCCGCGTCCATGCCCTTGAGTTTGGTCAAGGTCTGATCAGCAGCTTGCTCTTCACGGGTGCGCTCATCAGCGACTTTGGTGCCTTCCGCGCCCAGCTTGCGCAGTGCCGGGTAGATGACCGCTTCCTCTGCTGCCTCGTGCGCCGCCAACACGGGGGCAAGAGCCACGAAGAGTTCCTCGCGCTGTTCGCAGGTGGCGTTGGACACCCCGGTCAGGCCCTTCTTCGCGGCAACGTGCTGCTCGAGCACAACATCCACCACATCTATGTTCTTCTTGTTGTCCATGTTGACTCCTTCGATCGATGTTCGAGGTGGTCTCGTACCCATGTCCGCGTTCGAACAAACCCTGCCGATTCGAAATTGCCAGCGCTCAGCCAGCAACCACGACCGTGCCCTTCATGTACTGGTGGATACCGCAGAAGTAGGTGAACGTGCCCGCAGTCGTGAAGGTGAAACTGAACGACTTGGACTGTTCGATCTTGTCGGGACTGTCGAAGGTGTGGTCGCCGGACTGGATGCTGTGAGCTGCACCGTCGCCGTTGGTCCAGGTCACCGAGTCGCCGACCTTGACCGACAGGCTCGCAGGCGCGAACGAGAAGTCCTTGATGGCGATTTGCTGACTCCCAGCACCGCCGGCCGGCGCACTGGTACGTCCATCCGGGGGCGATACGACGGAGGTGGTCGACGGCTCGACGGTGCTGGTGGAGTCGTTGCGCGCCCATACCACACTGCCGACAATTCCTGCCGCGACGACGATTACGGCGAGCGCGCCGGCGACCAACGGATTGATGACCGACCTCCCTTTCCAGTCCAGCGGTGGGACGAAACTGGCAAGGAGGACAACGACCGCAATGAGCTCGGCGATCAGGGCAAGCGCAGCCTGCGGGGACGGCTCGAGGCCCTTCTCGGTGAATCCGAAGATGCCTCTGTCCGACTGTCGCGTGACGTAGAACGCAATCAGCGTTCCCACACTCACGGTAATTCCGGCGAGCCGAACGATGACCTCGCGACGAATCATCAGCACCGCCGCGACAAGCACCGAGGCAACTCCGTTGACGAGGAACGAGCGGCCGAGGTTGGCGTTCGGGAACGAGCGGTACCCGCCACGAAAGTACAACTCGAGGTGAACCAACCCGCCGACCAAGATCGCCACAGCGGCGACGAGCCGCAAACCGACGTCGACGGTGAACCCGCCAGGCGACGAATCACGATCGGATGGCTGGCGCGACGAAACGGAGTTCATTGGTACCTCTCTGGTCGAGTTCGGATCACACGAAGGACAACCCTCCCTACCCAAGGACACGCGCGAGCAAACCGAGCACCCTTCCAGGGCAGCTTCTTCATCCGCTTCTGGGTCGCTGGTGTGGGGTAGATGCTGCGCCAGCGTTGCAGTTGCTCCCAGCGGGGGTTCGGCGATGAGTTCTGGGGAAACAGGTTTGAGAGCGTTCGCGGGCGGGTAGGGCTTCGGCATGTCCAAGAGTGCTGAGAAGTCGTTGGCGCCACACGTGTTTACACCGCGCCAAATTCAAGCGGCGTGGGCAGTTCACGCGTTGACGGCGCTCGGCGTCATCATCGGCTACCAAGGACTGAACTCGGTGATTGAAGGCCACGCTCGCGCGGCGATTCTGTGGCTCGTGGCAGCGCTCGTCCTCGACGGGGTAGACGGGCCACTGGCACGAAAGCTGGATGTTCGGAATCGGATCCCCACCCTGGATGGCAACTCGCTGGACCTGATCATCGACTACTTCACCTGCACCATCGTGCCGGTCGCCTTCCTGTACCGCTTCGATTTCCTGCCGGACAACACAGTCGGTCCGGTCGGATTTATGATGCTCTTCGTGGGCGCCTTGTGGATGGCACGAACCGATCAAGAGACCGAGGATGGCTGGTTCAACGGCTTCCCGGCCGAATTCAACATGATCATTCCCACGCTGTTCCTCATCGGCGCCAGCCCGTGGATCAATTTCGTTGTCTGTGTGATCTTCGTGGCACTCACGCTGTCGCGCGTGCAGTTCGCACACCCCGTATCGGTGCGGGAGAACCGCAATATCTCGCTGCCGATGATGGTGCTATGGCTCGCAGCGATGGTGACCCTGGCGATCGCCCAGCACGACATTCCCGCCGTTCGTGTCGTATTGATCGTCGCTCCGATGTGGACAGTCGTTCAGGTCGTGCACCGATTCGCGACACGCCCCGACGGGGCCCTCCCGCTGTGGCGTCGTTTCATCTAGTCGTGAAACGGGGCTGGGTTTGCGTCAGGTCCTCCAAGTCCCCTGGACGGCCAATAGGTGACATCAACGACGGACTTTCTCGCCTGAGTTCAAGCACCACGGGGGTCAGGTTCTCTCGAGGACGCACTGTCGCCCGGCGACTAGGACCGACACGCACACCTTGGTTGCGCAGGGCCCCCGGAAGTTCCGGAGGCCCTGCACGGCCCACAATGCGGTCGACGTAAACGGACCGCGGGTGGTCATCGTCACTGACCCATACCCTGATTACGCCGTCCCCAAACTCTGACCTCACAGTTTCTGTCGTCGAGGGATCGGCAGTCCGCGGTGAAGTAGGAATTGGTTTCGGATCGTTGGCTGATGTCAGTGGCATGTAGGAGCGCGGACGGCCGCGGTCTCGGATCCGCGAACGGCTCGCAGTCGGCGCGAAGGATTCGTTGCGGCGTCGCGCGTCAGGCCTTGAGGAATTCGATCAGGACTCGGTTGAACTCTTCGGTATGACTGACGTTGCAGCCGTGAGGCGCGCCCGGAAGAACCTTGAGTTGGCTGTGCGGGATGGCTGCGTGGGTCCGAGCTCCTGATCCCGCGAAAGACACGACACCGTCGCCATCGCCGTGAATGACGAGTGTTGGCACTGTCACGTTCGTGAGATCTGATCGGAAATCTTCCGTGCCGAACGACGCCATACACGCGAGCGCGGCTCTCTGGTCCGACTGATGGCAGAGCCCGATTGCCTCCTGGCGTTGCGCTTCGGTGACCTTCAGGACTCCGTTCACCGAGAAGAACCCCGTCGTGAACTTCTCGAAGAACGCGTCTCGGTCCGCGGTCAGATCCGCAGTCATGGCAGCCGCATGCTCCTTGGTGAGCGGGCCCTCGGGGTTGTCAGCGGTCTGCAACATATACGGCGGTACGGCGGCCGCAAACACGACGCTGCGCAACCGATCTTGTCCGAATTTGGTCACGTATCGAGCGACTTCGCCGCCACCCATGGAGAAGCCGACGAGGGTGACATCGTGCAAGTCGAGATCGGCCATCAGGCCATCCAGGTCGTCGGTGAGTGTGTCGTAATCGAATCCGCCGCCGGGCTTGTCACTCTGGCCGAACCCGCGACGGTCATACGCGATCGCCCGGTAGCCGGCTGCGCTGAGGGCGGGTATTTGAGACTTCCAACTCTCGCCGGAGAGTGGCCATCCGTGGATCAATACGACCGGTCGGCCAGTTCCACCGGTGTCCGTTACGTGAACACCTACGCGTGTGAGGAACCTTGAGTTGACTTCGACGTCTGACATGGAATGGCCTTCCGATACGAGCGCACCGGAGGGCGCGGCAGGCCGAGCACTACCCAGCACCCGAGCAGTTCAAACAAAAGCTGCCCCGCCGCCGGGTCGTCAGTTGGGGCAGTTCGCAAACGATTTGCCGAACGGTCGCGGCCTAGCCCCACCCCTCCAAAACCTTGTTTGAACTGAGTGCGATGGGGTACCAGCGCTGAGTTGACCCGTTGCTCCGGACCCTGGCAATGCGTTGATTGCAGCGTTCTCGCTGCGGATCGAACCCCCCACCCCAACCCCCACAAGGAGCAATCCCATGTTGAACAAACATGCCAATGTTGATGATCGGGCACTTGACCGTCTCATCGAAGAGTCACAGGACTTGCACACCGATGCAATGGTGGCCGGCCGGTCAACCCTGCCCGACGTGCAGGATTTGGCGGCCGACCGCCGCCGCAACGGAACCGCCAGCGACCCTCGGGCTGCTTTTGAGTTCTTGAAGTCACGCCAATCCCTGGCCCGTCGCCTGGCCATGTCGGTGGGCGGAATCCTCGGTGTAGGGGCCGTCACTGCCGCGTTCGCACAGAACGCGTCAGCGGCGTCCAGTGACCTCGATGTGATGCAGTTGCAAACCGCTGTTTCGCTTGAGTTGTTGGCTGTCGCGACCTACGGCGCAGCGCTCACCCTTCCGTTCATCAAGGAGGGCAACCCGGTGATCGTCAAGTTCGCCGAAACCACGATGGCCCAGCACGACGAGCACCGCGCTGCGTTCTCTGCTCAGATCAAGGCCCTTGGCGGTGTCGACCAAAAGGCAACCAACCCGAAGTACACCCCCATCGTTGAGGCTGCCAAGCCCAAGCTGATGGCACCGTTGGACGTCGTGATGCTTGCTGCAACGCTTGAGCAGGTCGCCACCGAGACCTACCTGGCCGACCTCAACCGCTACACCGATGTCACCTCGCGGGTGTTGATGGCCAGCGTCATGGGCGTCGAATGCCAGCACCTGGCAACACTGCGTGCAGTCGGCGCGCTCCTCTCGGGCGGAGCACCCGAGCTGATCAAGATTCCGCTTGGCGCCGACATTGCCAAGCTCCCCGCCGCCGCCGGCAGCGTTGCTTTCCCCGACGCCTTCGAAGGCGTCACCCTGGCCAGCCCACCCGAAGAAGGAGCCGTCAAGTGAACGAGCCGTTGAACACAAACCCATCCATGTCCCGCCGCCACGTCCTCACGGGCGCCGCTTTACTCGGTGCCGGGCTGTTCGCTGCGGCGTGCGGCAGCGACTCCACCTCAAGCTCCAGCTCCGGGGTGCCCGCAAACACTACGGGCGACACCATGACCACCGACCCAATGACATCGGACACGATGGTCGCTGACACCATGGCCCCAGACACCACCGCAGCTGGCGGCGACGTCAATCTGCAGGTTGCCGGCATCGCCGCCAGCCTGGAGGTCTTGGCCGTTGGTACGTACAAGGCCGCCCTCGACGCTGCCACGAGCGGTGCCTTGGGCGAAGTACCACCAGCGGTAGCCGAGTTCGTGACGGTCGCGATGGCCCAACATCAGGAGCACCTAGACGCCTGGAACACCGTGCTCACAGGTGCGGGTGGCGCCGCGGTCACCAAACCCAACGCAACCCTCAAGCCAGTCGTTGATGACGCATTCTCCAAGGTCACCGACGTCGCCGGGGCAGCGAAGCTGGCGTTGATGTTGGAGGAAATCGCAGCCTCCACCTACCTCAACGCACAGAACGTGCTGACGGACAAGGACGCGATCATGCTGGCTGGTTCCATCCAGATCATCGACGCACAACATGCCGCAATTCTGCACTACGTCCTGGGCGAATACCCCGTCCCAGACGTATTCGCAAAGACTGATCTGGCCGCGGCCGCCTGACCATCGTTGAGTGCTGTGGGTCCGTTCCCCGGCCTACAGCACTCAACGGTTCGGCGGGAGAGGCCAGCTAGCGCGGTGGCCTCCGACGGCTATACGATCACGCGTGAACTTTGATGAGTTCCGTTACTCCGGACCCTGATGAGTTCCGTTACTCCGGACCCTGGTAGCGCATGAGTACTACTCAGCGATTGGGAACCCTCTAGATGTCGCGTGCTGTCCGCCGGAACAACGACACCGAGTACGGCCCGCACGCGGGCCGTACTAACTTCGGTTTCCTGTGATCGACTTCGGGCAACTATTCGACGATGCACCTTGCGGGTTCCTCGTCACCGACCTGGACGGTTTGATCCAACAGGTCAACAGCCGCTTCGCCAGTTGGACGGGGTACGCAGCCAACGAGCTGATCGGACGACGAACCTTCCAGGAGCTACTCAGTCTCGAGAGCCAGATCGAGTACCAAACCCACTTCGCGCCGACGTTAGGCCTGCATCACGTGGTGCGCGATGTCGCCCTGGAACTCAACGGCATCAATGGTCAGCCGATCCATGCGGTCACGAATGCCGAACTGCACGAGGCCACGACTACCAAGCCCGCGCGGGTCTGGCTGGTACTGATTGACGCGACGGCGCGCCGGTCTCTCGAGCAGGAATCGCAACGAGCACGGCAGCGCCTGGCACGGCTGCAACGGCTGACGTCCGCGTTTGCGGTGGCGCAGACTCGTCAGGAGGTGGTGTCGGTCACCGTCGCCGAGATTCTTGATGGCACAGAAGGCGACCACGGGTTTCTTGCCGATGTCGTCGGCGACAATCTTCGAATTTTGGAAGCGCTACCTCACGATGAAGTGGCGCGTGCCGCGTGGGAGGCATCCGACATCCCCAACATTCCTCTCCTCGCTCAGTCGATGCGTTCGAATACCGCCGTGTTCATGGAAAACAGCGATGGGGTCGGCACACACCTTCCGCCGCTACGCACCGACGGCGTCACCAGCAGAAGAGTGGCCTTGCTGCCGATGGCCACCGCTGGGCGGGCGCGAGGGGTGCTGTGTGTCGCCTCTTCGAAGGAGGGAACGTTTCAAGCGGACGAGCGCGCGTTTCTCGTGTTGTTTGCCGAGCTCACCGCCCAAGCCATCGAACGTGCACGGCTGCATGACGATGCGATCGTGCGTACCGAGCAGATGGTCTTCCTTGCCGAGCTCGGTGGCCAGCTCGATGAGGCAACGACGTTCCAGGGCCGCGCGCAACGCCTGGTGGACATGTTGGTACCCTCGATCGCTGACGTTGCGACTGTCGAGATCGGGTACTCACCCGCCGAGCCCATCGCCCGGGCACAGGTCAACCCGCTACTTGTCGAGCCGCTGGGCACATTGCGCACTGCAGGCAAACCAAACGGCACGTCCTTCGTCAGACTTCCCCTTCTGACCCGGGGGGTGCTGGTGGGAACGCTGACCCTGTCCACCTCGGAGTCCGGCCGGGGGTTCCAGGAGTCAGACCTTCTCCACCTGCGCGAAGTTGCGTCGCGAGCAGCGTTGGCCCTCGAGAACGCCCGTATCTACGACCACCAGCGGCAGGTCTCAGCGTCGTTTCAACAGCACCTCCTCAAACGAGCGATGCCCTCCGATCCGCGAGTTGAACTCACCACCCGTTACCAGGCGGGCGGCGAACTGGTGGAAATCGGCGGTGACTTCTTCGATGCGTTCTTCGTGACCCCCAATCGCCTCGCGGTGGCCGTCGGCGACGTGGTCGGCCGCGGAATTCCGGCAGCGACCGTGATGGGCCAGATTCGAACTGCTTTGCGCGCGTACGCCCTCGAGGGTCGCGGGCCGGCGACCACGCTCGAGCGGCTGGACAGGTTCGCCGAGTCCATCGACGGTGCATTCTGCTCCAGCGTCGCCTATGCCGAGCTGGATCTTGAGACCGGCGAGCTTCGCTACTCCTGTGCCGGCCACCCACCGCCGGTGTTGGTGCTCCCCGCTGGCCGACCTGAGGTTCTGTGGGATGGGCGCTCACCGTTGCTCGGCATCGACGTCGCCACACCAAAGCCGGAGGCCATCGTGCAGATTCCGCCGGGGGGCCGGTTGTTGCTCTACTCCGACGGCCTCGTCGAGACACGCGCTCGCGCGCTCGACGACGGAATCGCGACACTGGTGACGCATCTCGACGCCGACCGCGACATTGCGCTGGACCGACTCGCTGAGCTCATCGAGGGCCACGACGCTCAGTCCGACGACATTTGCGTGCTCAGCCTCACCCGCCGACATTGAGCAAACTGCAGCGCCAGTCACCTCAGCCAGCGACGCAGGCGCCGATTGCGAAAGCGACCACTTCGTCCTTCGTGAGGCGAGCGCCGTGGTCGCGCTGATCGGCGTGGCCTCCCGCCGCGTCGATCAGGACGCGTGCGCGGTCGCGGTAGCGAAGGTTTTCTTCGAGCCCAACGGGGACGACGTGGGCATCGAGATGACCGAGCAAGATCGCCGCGTCGGCAGTGTGCCCGACACTGGCCAATCCCAGTGTCGTCGAATCAAGTGCCTGCCACAGCTTCTGCCAGTACCGAATTTCGTAGAGCATCTCGAGTGCTTCCCGGCAGGTTTCGACTGCGTCGGGGGCGCCATCACCGACTGCCGCCAGGGCGATTGCGCGTAGCGCCTGGGTCTCGAACAATACGTCGGAAGCATCGCGTGCCACGTCAAGGGCACGTGCGTAGTGAATCCTCGCGGTGACGAAGTCCGCCGTGTCGGCGGAGTGTTCGACCAGCGCATGCCCATCGCTGAGTCGGCAATACGCAACGAGCGACGGTGCCGGAACTCGGGAAGCGACATCGTTCATCTGCTGTCTCAGCTCCGGCGCAAATTCCGGCGCCGCGTTCATCGCAGAGTCCACCAAGTAGACCAGCGCCCACCAGTTCTCGTCGAGGTTTGAAAAATTCCCAAGGGCGCGTCGCTGGTGCTCGAAGGCCTCGCATACCGCCGGCGCGCCCGGTGGCGTGATAGGGCCGGCACCCGCCAACATCGACCAGCACAGTACGGTCGATGGATGGTCGGGAGCGGGCGCCGCTGCAATGCCGCGCTGACCCCATTCGAAGCTGTCCTCGTCGAAGCCATCGATGCTCAGCCATTCGGCGTGTATGCCCATCACGTCTGCGGCCGGTCGCCCCAAATGGTCGCCCAGCTCGACCGTGCGCAGCACCCACGCCTTGTGTTCTTTCCGCATCTGCTGCGTCGAGTCGTAGCTCGTCGAGCGCACGATGGCCTCAGCCGTGTCGAGGTCGGATGTCGCCAGCGCCCACAGGTGTGCAGCGCGCAGGTTGTCCCACTCCGTATCGATGGCTCGCGAACCCTCCGTCTCGCGGGCGGACATGCATATCTTCGCCAACTGCAGGGCAACGTCGGTGTACCGCCGCAGGTGGCGATCGCGCAGCATCGAGGTTTCGCCGCGGAGCTCCAATTGCTCCTCCGCGAATTGGCGCATTGTCTCCAGCAATCGGTACCTGGTACCGGTCTCGAAGCGTTCCGCGACGACCATCGACTTGTCGACCAGTTGGTCGACAAGATCAAAGACGTCAACGTCAGCGATCGGGTTGGTGCCGCAGACCTGCTCGGCCGACTGGAGGTCGAAGCCGCCGGAGAAGACCGACAACCGATCGAACAGCCACTGCTCGTCGGCGCTGAGCAACTGGTAGGACCACGACACCGTGGCGCGCAGGGTCTGGTGCCGTTCGAGGCTGCCGCGTCCGCTCCCGCGGAGCAGTCGGAAGCGGTCCTGTAGTCGCTCCAATAGTTCGTCGGGCGAGAGTGAGCGCGTCCGCGCGGCGGCGAGTTCGATGGCCAGCGGTATGCCGTCGAGGCGTCGGCAGATCTGCTCGATGGTCGCCTCGTGGCCGATTGGTTTGAACGAGGCGTCAGCATCAATCGCTCGCTCACAGAACAGCCGCATTGCATCGCCGTCGGCCGCGAGCGAGGGGACACGAACGACGGTCTCACCACGTACACCAAGCGCCTCACGACTAGTCGCCAGAATGACGACGTTCTGGCACCGAGCCTGTAGCTCGGCGACCACCTCGGTCACCTCCGCCACGACGTGCTCGCAGTTGTCGATGACAAGCATCAGTCGACGAGCACCGACCCAATCGACCACCGAATCCAGGACAGAGGGAGCACTTGTCGACATCATCGGCATCGTGGCAGCAACGGCGGCGGGCACGGCGCCTTCGTCGGCGAGCGGGGCGAGATCCACGAAGTACACGCCGTCGGGGAAGCGTTCGATGTGCTGCCATGCACACTCCAGTGCGGCGCGCGTCTTGCCGACGCCACCGGTGCCGGTGAGGGTGATGATGCGCGTGCGACCGATGAGCGTGTCGAGGTCGTCGAGCAGGTCGTGACCACCCACGAGATTGGTGACCGGACGCGGCAGGTTGGTGCGGCTGCCCAGCACTCCCCGCAGTTCGGGAAAGGAGCGCTGGAGGAGTGGGTGCTCGACCTGGTGGAGCGCGATGGTGCCGACGTCGCGCAGGCGGTGCGACCCCAGCGGCCGCAGGGTGGTGTCCGTCGGCAGCACACGAGCGTGGTCGCGCACCGCCTCACTGACAACGATTTGCCCACCGTGGGCGGTACCGGCGACGCGTGCTGCGTGATGGACCGTGAGTCCGATGAGGCCACCATCCATCTCGGTGACCTCACCAAGGTGCAGGCCCATACGCACTCTCAGGGATAGCCCGCCGGGCCAGGCTGCAGTCTCCAGTTGGCATTGCGTTTGCACCGCGGCAGCGAGTGCTGCCGACGGCGAATCAAAGGTGATGAAGAACGAGTCACCCTCGGTGGCGTGCTCGATGCCACCCCACGCTGCCACTGCCTCGCGCATGATGTCACGGTGGCGCTGCAAGAGCAGAGGCCAGTACTCGCCCGCCTGCTCGAGCAACGCGGTCGAGCCCTCGATATCCGAGAACAGCAACGTGCGGACAGACGGACCCACCGCCGAAGCGTACAGAACGCTCGGGAGGCCGCTGACTGGCCAGAGCCGACCGGAAAACAGAGGAACCCGAACCTCGACGTACGGCACGTGTATTCACCGAGTCGCCGCGGGACCTGGGCCCTCACAAATCGGAGCAGGATCGCACAACCGAAAAACTGGACCCGCTGCGCCGGGCTCGAACAAGTGCCTGTCCAAGTGCCCAGTCGCTGGCGCGTGGTCCGCTCCGCCAGCACTAGTGTTACCCGGGTGACGCCCAAGGGGGATGACCTCGTCCATGAGCCCGATGTCCGCGCGTCAGCACTCGCAGGTCTCCTCGAAGCCTGCTGGGCGGCCCGCTCGCGTGGCGACCTCGCGTCGGCCATGGCGTTGGCCGAAGCTGCGGCCACATTGGCCCCCGATGACCTGGCGGTACGGGATCTGGTGGAGGAGATACGTGCCGTGGGGTCGAGGCGGGCTGCCGAGCCGGGTACCCGCCGACGGGTCACCGTGATGTTCTGCGACCTAGTCGGCAGCACCGAGCTCGCGAGTTCGCTCGACCCCGAGGACACACGCGAGATCCTGACCGCCTACCACGAGACCTGCGCAGCGATCGTGCGCCGCTACGACGGTCATGTCGCCCATCTGATGGGTGACGGACTGCTGGTGTACTTCGGCTATCCGCGAGCCCATGAGGACGACGGGCTGCGATCGGTGATGGCATCACTAGAGATGGCCGACGCGATCGCGACGCTGCGGTCACCATCGTCTGGCGCGGCACTTGACCTACGGGTGCGAATCGGTATCCACACCGGACTGGCCGTGATCTCGGAAATGGGCAGCGGTACCTGGTCGCGGCCGGGCGACATCACCGGCAGGACACCAAATCTGGCGGCGCGCGTGCAGGGAGCTGCGCAGCCGGGCACGATCGCGATCAGTGGCGACACCCTGAGCCTCGTGCGCGGCAAGGTCTCGGTCGAAGCACTCGGCCCACACTCGTTGAAGGGGATCGACGGCACGGTCGACCTGTACCGCGTGGTGTCGATGGAACTTGTCGACGACGACCACGGATCGGCCGTCGCCGTCGGCCGGTCGAACGAGGTGGCCGAACTCGGGCGACATTGGGCGCGCGCCCGCTCGGAGACCGAGTTCGCGGTCATCTCGGGAGAACCCGGTATCGGCAAGACGCACTTGGTTCACCAGGTGCGTCGCATCGCGACGACCGACGGCGGGCAGGCGGTGACGTTTCGATGCAGTGCACTGAATGCGCGCCGTCCGCTCGCGCCGATCGTTGGGTACCTGATGTCACGACTCGACGGCGGCGATCCCCACGAACGCCTCGAGATGCTGGCAGACGTCGCGGAGTCAGCAGGCGTCGTCGATGAGGAACAGCTGTACCTGCTGACCACCTTGGCGAACGTGAGCTGGCCCGCGGGCCGCGCCGTGCCCGATCTCCAACCCGAGCAACAGCGCGAGCGCACGTTGCTGACACTGCTCGCATGGCTCGATGGGTGGGCAGCGGTCCACCCGCTCCTGATCGTGGTGGAGGACCTGCATTGGGCTGATGCCTCCACTGTCGAACTCCTTCGTCGGTTGGTCACCGAGCCACGACCTCATCCGGTGATGGTGGTCGTCACCACGCGTGAGGATCCCTCGACTGCACCGGGCAGACCTACGACCGTCTTGAGTCTGGCTCCACTCGACCTCGCGAGTTCCGACGCCTTGATCGACTCGCTCACTGGAAACCGGTTCGACTCAGCGGCGCGGGCGATGATCGCAGAGCGTGGCGACGGCGTCCCGCTATATGTACGTGAGCTGGCGCGCATGCTCGACGGTGCAGACGACGCCCTCGAGTTGTTCGGGGCTGGTGTCCCGATTCCTCCCACCCTGAACGACCTGCTGGTCGCTCGTCTCGACGCCTTTCCGGCGCAGCGGCGGTTGATCGAGGCCCTCGCCGTGCTCGACCGTCCGGCGTCGTTGGACGTGCTCTCGTCGTTCTTGGAGATGACGCCGGAGGCGATACAGGATCAGCTCGACGAACTCGATCGCGCCGGCATCGTGCGTTACTTGTCGACACCTCCGGAGTACGCCTTCCGGCACGCGCTTCTTCGCGACGCGGCATACCAGACGCAGTTGCTCGCTCATCGCCGCGAGCTTCACAAGCGGTCGGCGATCGTGCTCGAACGGTCGTTTGCGGCTCTGAACGACGACCAACCTCACGTCCTCGGTTACCACCACGAAATGGCTGGCACGCTCGACGCTGCGGTCGAGAACTGGATGCGCGCCGCGATGCGACAGGCGGGATTCGCCACCCACGACGAGGCGATCGCGTCCTTCGAGCGGGTGATCGGGTTGATCGAGCGTCTCGATGTCGACAAGGCCGACAAGGCCGATGCCGAGGTGCAGGCGCGGAGTGGACTGGCGGCCAGTCTGTTGGCATCACGCGGGTACACGGCTGGTGAGGTGGCGGACGCGTACGCAGCCGTGCGGGAGCTGTCGGCCCCTCGCGATGGCGGTACTCAAGTGGCTGCACTCTATGGCCTCTGGGCCTTCTACCACGTAACCGGTGACGCGGCGGCCTCGCTCGAGGCGGCAGAGGCAATGGTGGAGCGAGCCGCGAAGATGGGTGATGAACCCATCCTTCGCGCGGCGAGTGCGGTCCTCGGTTACCAGCTCGTGCGATTGGGTCAGCTGGCGCGAGCCGTGGCGTTGCTCGAGAGCGGCCGGAGCTGGAGCTCTCCGATACCGCTGTTTCCGCATCATCCAGGCATCGGCTCAGCCGCGAACCTGGCGATGGCGCAGTGGCTCGCCGGCGACGTCGTTGTCGCCCGCGCCACGATCGCCGACGCGGTAGCCGCGGCTGAGGCGCTCACCGGTCCAACCGCACACTTCACGCGTGCCTATACCCATGCCTTCGCCGCTGAGCTGTATCAAGTGGCTGGGTGTCCCGACCTCGCTGCGCAGCATGCGGGCCGCGCCGTTCAGGTGTCGGCAGAGTTCGGTTTCACCAGCTGGCTCGGCGCGGGTATGACCAACCTGAAAGTTGCCGAGGCGCTGCTCGGCGATTCCGACGAGGCGATCCCCGTGATCGAGTACTGCCTCGGCGCTTGGCGCGGCTCAGGGGCAGCGTCCAGCCTCACCCAGTTCGGCCTCGGCCTCGCGCTGGCACATCGCAAGGCGGGACGAACGGCGGCAGCACTCGAAACGATCGATGCGGCCCTCGCGGACGCGGATGCTGCAGGGGAGCGGTTCGTGCAACCGGAGTTGCACAGGGTACGAGGCGAGTTGCTTGCTGACATCGATCCCGTTGACCTGCAGGCGCTCGTCGAACTCCAGCGCGCGGTCGAGGTTGCAGCGTCACAGGGTGCGCGTTCACTTGAGTTGCGGGCGTTGACCTCGATTGAACGACACCATCAGGCGTCGGGATTCGGTACCTCGGTCGCGGTTCGATTGACCGCGCTGGCAGACGAGATCGACCCGAGTGGCGTCGATCCCGAGCCGGTATTGGCCGATGCGCGCGCGATCGGCACGAGAGTCGGAGGTCCGCTATGACCAGTCCACACGGTCGGGTTTCCCGCCCTCCCCACCTGCAACCACAGTTCGTCCTGCCGGCATCGGCGCAGAACACGATGAAGCACCTGCCGTCGTTCGTGGAGCATGGTGGCGAGCTCGCGTGCCGCCATCCAGCGGACGCGATCAACTCTCGTCTGTACGGCTTCGTCGTCGATGCCGATCACGAGCTCCTCAACCGCTACTGCGAGCGCATGTTCAACAGGCCGTCCGGTAACACGGAGAAATGGCGCGCAGCGGGCAATCAGGTGATGCTGAACTTCGTCGACATCCCGACGATGGGCTCGACCGATCCGCTCGATCGCCGGATCGGTGTGTGTGCCGAACGCGAGGCGGCTATCTGGTTCCCGGTGGTCGACCACAGCAATGGCAGATTTGCGTGGGCAGTCCCCTACATGTTTGTTGACTCGGCGCTGGCGCTCGCGGGCGGGCGCGAGGTGTACGGGTTTCCGAAGCAGATGGGCACGCTGGAGGTGCCTCACCACGATTTGAGTCCCAGTCGGTTGCAGGTCGATACGGTCACGTTGGCGACACACACACCAACGTCGGTGGCCGAGAACTGCACGGTGATCAAGGTCGAGCGTGACGGCGATCCCGTGCAGCTCGGCACCCCGTGGTCGCACGCCCGTCATGCCCTCGCCGAAATCGAACGAGCGTTGCAGCAGAGCTTGACCGGAACGAAGCACGACACCGCAGCCATGCAGTTCGCTGTACAGATGGTGGAGGAGAACCTCCCGATGCTGCTGTTGAAGCAGTTCCGCGATGCTCACCAACAGGATGCGGCCTGCTACCAGGCGGTGCTCTCGGTCGACATGGCCGTCACCCGCTTCCGGACGGGCGGTTTGCTGCCGGATGACTATCGGGTCACGTTCGCCGATCTCGCAGGCGAGCCGATGAGCCGCGAATTGGGCGTGTCGGCAACCTGCAGGCCGCGCCTGTCGTTCTGGATGGACTTCGACTTCGTAGTGCGCCTCGCACACATCTTGTGGGAGTCCACGGGTGTCCGAGGCTGATTCGGCGAACCAGTCGCCCCGCCTCCCGAGAGTGGCGATACTCGGTGGTGGCGCCGCCGGCGTCTCGGCCGCGTTCGAGCTGAGCTCGGGCGAGTGGCGGAGTCGCTACGAGAGCATCACCGTGTACCAGTACGGCCATCGTCTGGGCGGCAAGGGAGCGAGCGGTCGAGGCCAGCACGACCGGATCGAGGAGCACGGTCTACACATCTGGCTCGGCTTCTACGAGAACGCCTTTCGATTGATGCGCGAGTGCTACGACGAACTCGGCGACCAAGCAGCCAACCACACTCGCGGTAGCGGGCACATCGGCGACGATCAGCGAGCCATCAGAACCGTTGAAGATGCTTTCGAACGGTCAAGTCTCTTCATCATGCAGGAACCTCGCGGGGATGGCTGGCTGCCGTGGTTTGCCGACTTTCCGGAGACGTCGGAGATGCCGGGGAGCGACGACGCAGCCGACCATCCGATCCCGTCGCTGTTCGATCTCGTCAAACGAGCGCTACGCCTGTCCTTGACCTTCATGAGATCGACCGAGTCGGGTCCGGGAAGTCCGCCGACGACGACGGGTCTGGTCCTTGTGCCTGAACACCTTTCAGTCGACGACGACAGCCTGAGGCTCGAGCCGGTCGTACCATCGGTCGCGCAGCGCGTCGAGTCGTCGCTGCGGCAGCTGTATCTGCAGCTCTGGTATGCAGTCTCCGATCTGAAACAGACTGCGCTTGCTGCGGCAATTGTGTTTGCCGAGTCGTTGCCCGACGACCCCGACGACCATGACGCGGTGCACCATGATCTGCTCCGCGGCCTGGTGGAACGCGCCGGGCATTGGCTTCGCGAACTGCACGCTCGCCCCGACGACCTGTCCGATCAAGCCCGCCGCGAGTGGTATCTCACGGACATCATGCTGGCCGTCGTCCGTGGTCTGCTGCATGATGGGGTGCTGACCCATCCCGAAGGCCTCGACGCGATCGATGACCACGATTTCGTGGAATGGCTGATCATCCACGGGGCGACGCCCGAGTCGGCCCGCTGCGGGATGGTCACGACACTCATGTACGACCTGCCGTTCGCCTATCGAGACGGTGATCCCCATCAGCCGTGCATCGCCGCAGGCGCAGCGTTGCGTGGCGCGTTCAGGACGCTGTTCACGTACCGGGGCGCCGTCGCCTGGAAGATGCGTGCCGGGATGGGTGACATCGTGTTCGCCCCGATGTGGGAGGTACTGAACCGACGAGGGGTCGGCTTCGAGTTCTTCCACCGCATCGACCAATTGCACCTGTCTCCTGACGGCGCGCGCATCACTTCGATCGATGTCTCCCGGCAGGTCGACCTGGCAGACGGCGTCGAATCATACGACCCGCTGATCGATGTTCGGGGGGTGCCGTCCTGGCCGAGTCAACCGAAGTGCGAGTTGTTGGCCGAGCCGGTGACGGCGACAGACGTCGAGTCCTTCTGGTCGAAACGAAAGCCGGCCGCTTCGTTCACGCTCCATGACGGTGCGGACTACGACATCGTCGTGCTCGCCATCCCGGTGGGCGCTCATCCGTATGTGTGCGGCGAACTGATCGATCGCTACCCACGATGGAAATCGATGGTCGAGCAGCTGGGAACGATCAACACCCAGGGCTTTCAGCTCTGGCTGAACGTCCCGATGGCGGATCTCGGCTGCGACTGGCCTCAGGCGACGACCGGCGGCTACTTCGAGCCGTTCGATACCTATGCCGACATGCGGCAATTGATCCCGCGTGAGAGTTTCCCTGACGGTTCTGTGCAAGCTGTCGCGTATTTCTGCAATGCGATGCCGACACCTCCAGGTGCCTTATGCCCTGACGATGTCGATCTTCCTGCCCGAGCCGACGCACAGGTACGTGCGAACGCTATTGGTTTCCTGGACGAAGCGATCGCACCGTTGTGGCCCGGCGCGGTGCGCCGGTACCCCACCGCCTTTCGGTGGGAGCTTCTCTATGACGACGATGACCGTGAGGGCGAGGAGCGCTTCGATGCCCAGTTCCACCGGGCCAACGTCGATCCCTCGGAGCGCTACGTTCTTTCGTTGCCCGGCACGGCACGCCATCGCATCGCGCCAGGTGACAGCGGAGTCGACAATCTGTTCCTTGCGGGTGATTGGACGGCGTGCGGTCTCAACATGGGCTGCGTGGAAGCAGCGGTCACCTCCGGGCTACTCGCGGCCACCGCAATCGCAGGACAGGATCCGAGGCGCTCCATCGTGGGGTGCCGTGACGGAGGACGAGACAAAAGGGGACGACATGTCTGGTGATGAAACGTCATGGTCCGAGCAGCTGGAGCAGTTCATGCAGTCCGGCTTCGATCTCGCACTTCAGATGGAAAGGGTTGCCACAAGACTGGTGTCCCAAGGAACGGACGCCGTGTACGGGGCTTCACGGTCGTCGACGCCGGCGACGCCACAAGAGGGTCGCTCGACCACCGACCCGAGCGCGTCATCGGGTTCTGGCAGAAAACCTCGTGGAGGCCAACCGGCCAACGATCAGACGAGCGATGTCGCCGGCATTGCCAGCTTGGCCGCCGACCTCGTCGGTGCGATGCTGAAGTTCACGACGACCGTGGTCAGCCAGGTCGCGAGCGAGGCCACTCAGTCGGCGGGTGATGCTCGTGACTCGGTCGCCAAGCATCCAAAATTCGGAGGGCTGGTGACTACGGTCTCCGACCAGATTTCTACTGTGGTCGGGGCGGCTTTCCCGTCCACGGGCGCAGGGCCGTCTCCTCTGCTGTCGCTACCCGATGCAAGCCCTGGCCAGGTGTCGGCGGTTCATGTGGTGGTCCGCAATGACACCGACCGCACCTTCGATGTCGTCCGGTTGCGAAGCTCGGCGTTCGTGGGCGTCAACGGCAGTTCGATCCCCGGCCACCTGGTGAAATTCAGTCCCGCTTCGGTGACAGTGGGGCCTCATGAGAAGTCCACAGTCACGTGTACGTTGCCCGTTCCGCACGACGCCGTTCGGGGTCGCTACTGCGCGGTGATCGATGCCGTTGATATCGTCGGCGTTCGATTGCTTGCGGAACTCGATGTCGTCTGAGCTCTCCCTCGGTGCGTTGTCGTCCGCAGCAGAGCCACCTGCAAGACGCTCGATTGCGCAGCGACTCGAGATTGCTCCGGCAACAGAGGCGCTGATGGTCGAGTTGCAGTTGCTTGCGAAAGACGAGGTTCTCACCAGCTTGCCAAGCGGTCGACCGGAGACCTACCTCTACGA
>JAYVVY010000227.1:0-6815 GCA_043786575.1 Ilumatobacteraceae bacterium | reverse complement strand
CTTCGACTTTTTCTTCTTGGGAACAGCCATGAGGACTCCCGGAATCGGACGAGGGAACGCTTCCCTCGGCACACGAGCTATGAGAGACTAGCGGCGCAGGCGGGCACGTTGCTACCTGCGACCGCCGTCAGTTGGCTTGATGACCCTGATCGGGTGGAACGCTGAGCTCGTCAAGCGCCGACCAGCGGAGATCGGTCGGTACGCCAATGCAGCCACAGGGGCCGTCGTTGAGGTTCGCGCCGCAGGTGAGGCACAGCCCGGCACAGTCCGGCCGACACAGTGGGGTGCTGGACACGTCGAGCAGAATCACTTCGCGCACGACGTCGCTGAGGTCCAGTTGCTCGCCGACGATCTCGAAGGCCTCCGGGTCAGTGACAACGCGCTGGTAGAGCTCGTGGACTTCGCTGACCTGGGTGCCCCCGGTTTCCAGGAGGCACCGGCGGCATACGCCATGCCACGGCACGCTGAGCTCGCCGTCAAGGACAATGCCGTCGCTCAGTGCCTCCAGGTGTAAGCGAACGGCTACCTGGGCGTCGGCGGCGAAGCGCGTGGGGTCGACGACTGGCAGATCCGCCAGTGCCGCCACAAGTTCCACGGACTTCTGGTTCCCTTGTCGTCGCAGTAGTTCGGCGGCGTTGACACGCAACGTATTCACGACGACCGCTACCGATCCTGATCGAAGAAGCCCTTGGTGGGGTCTTCTTCCTCACCGACGTTGGCATCGTTGTGTTCGCCAATGGCCAACCGAGACCGGCCAGCCTGCACGGTCTTGGTCACCCGGTCGAGAAGAATCTCGAAGCTACCCAAGCGCTGGTCGAGGAAGTCTTCGGTCTCGTGACGCAGACGACGCGCATCGGTGTCGGCGGCTTCGCTGATCTGGCGGGCGCGTTGCTCAGCGGCCCGCACCACTTCGGTGCGCTGCACCATCCGCTCAGCCTGTACCCGTGCGGCCTCCAGCAGTTCGTCAGCTTCGCGACGAGTCTTCGCCACGAACTCTTGGCGTTCTTTGATCATCCAGCGAGCCTGACGCATCTCGTCAGGGAGGCGGTGCAACGTCTCTTCCAAGAGCTCGATGATCTCGTCGCGGTCGATGCGCGGTGAAGAGGACAACGGCATGGTGGGCGCCGTAGCGATGATGTCGACTGCGCGACGAAGCAGTGCCTCGGCATCGCCGACGTAACCGTTGGTGGAGCGAACGAACGCGTCGGAGTCGTCAAGCTCGTCGTCGTCGTCGTATCCGTCGTCGTACTGGTCGTCGTGGCTCATTTGTCGTGACTCATATGTCGTTACTCACGGGATCTCAGAAGTGTTCGAGTGTGTGGGAAAAAGCAGGGCCAGCTCGGCGGCAACCGGGGCCGGAACAAGAGAGGTGACGTCGCCACCGTACTGGGCGATCTCACGAATGAAGCGACTGCTGATGGACACCAGCGCTGGCTTACAGGGCAGATAGACGGTGCGTACGCCGCTGACCGCGTGATTGGTGTGCGCCATTTGTTGCTCGACTTCGAAGTCGCCACCGGTGCGCAAACCCTTGACGATGAAGGCAGCCCTCACCTGCTTGACGGCGTCGACCGCCAGCCCCTCGAACGCCATCACCTTCACGGAGGGCAAGTACGAGATGCTGGCACGGATCATCTCTTTGCGCTGCTCCAGCGTGAACATGCCGCCGGGTTTCGTCGGGTTGTGCATCACACCGACGATGACCTCGCCGAACAGCGCCACCGATTGCTCGATGACGTCAATGTGGCCCAGGTGCAGCGGATCGAAACTTCCGGGGTAGAGGACGGTGGCCATGGCGGCCACAGGCTAGCCGTTCATACTGCGTTGGTTTCCAGCAGCGTGATCCAGGCGCGGCCGTAGCGACGCGAGCGAACTTGCTTCCAGCCATCTGGCGCTTCTACCGGGTCGTCGGCTTCTGCAACGACGAGTGCTACGTCGAACAGCTTGAGCAGCGCCGGCCACGCTTCGAATGCGTACGGCGGGTCGATGAACGCGATGTCGACGTTGCGCATCGCGGGCACCCATGCCATCACGTCGGTGCCATGCACGGTGCAGCGGTCTTCGATGCCGAGGGTGGCAATGTTCTCGCGCAATGCCAGTAGTGCAGAGCGGTCGCGCTCGACGAAGACACACTTCGCGGCTCCGCGGGAGATGGCCTCGATGCCGAGCGCGCCCGACCCCGCGTAGAGGTCGGCGACGACGGCGCCGTCGAGGATTCCCATGCTGTCGAGCGAATTGAAGATCGCTCCACGCGTCTTGTCGGTGGTCGGCCGGGTGGTCTCGCCTTCAGGGGAGACCAATCGCCGGCCACCGAACTCGCCTGAAATCACTCGCATGCCGTCACCGCTTCCATTCCGGCCAGACTACGGGGGTGCTGCAACCGGAACCCACCATCATCTGCGTCGATTGCGGCGGCCGTTGCCACCTGCTGACGCACCCCACGGAAGACGGCATCTGGCTGCCCGGTGACATAGTCGCCTACCGCTGCGAAGACTGCCGCGATAGGTGGGACCTAGTCCTCCCCGACGACGACGAAGACGGCTCCCCCGACCGCACGGACTGGTAGGGCGTCCCGGCCGTTCGCCCTGAGGTGCGAGCCAAGAGGTGGCACACTCCCCTGCCCAAGGGCGGTCCACCATGCCGGATCGGTGGTGCCGGCCCGCCCATGGGCGGCAGACCATGCCATCGAAAACCTCAGGTGATCTCGGTGGCGCCTTGGGCGCAGGGGGTGTTTTTCTCGGGGGTTTGAGGGCCGTCGTCGAACATGGTGACGAACTGGGCGAGGCGGGGGTCATTCACTGACTGCAACTGCAATTGCTTGCCCCATGCGGAGGCAACCACAGGGGTCGGCAGACCGGTCAAGGGGCTGACCAGCACTTCGTTTCCGGTGTCGACCAACGCCTGCAGCACAGCAAGGTCTGCATCTGGCAGGCCCGCGGTGTACGTGATCCACACCGCGCCGTGCTCCATCGAGTGCACGCCACGTTCCTTGGGGAACTCGACGTCGTAGAAGGCGCAGGTCTGCCACATCGGGTTGTGTGCGCCGCCGACGGGCGGGGTCTGCGGGTAGTCCACTGGTGTGTCGACGTGGTTCTGCACAAGGTCGGTGAAGGTCTGTGTGCCCTCCGGCTCGCCCGCAATTGGGGCGGCGGTTTCGCCGGGCGCAAGCGTCGTGTCGGAGCTGGAACCCGAGTCGGAGCAGGCCGAGAACAGAACGACACAGGTGGCGAGGGCGGCAAGCGAGCGGCGCATTCGTGCAGTCTGCCCGACCAAAGCCTGCGTGCAGCGTCAGTTCTTGAACAGGAACGCTTCGTCGTCGGCAGTGAACAGCAGGCGCAGCTCATCCAGCAGCAGGTCGTTGTTCTCCAACATCGGGTCTGGGTCGACGATCTCGAACGCAACCTCACGGGCCAACGCCACCAACTCGCGGTCGCGGCGCAACGATGCCAGCCGTAAATCACTGCGGCCCTTCTGCGCGGTGTTCATCAACGTGCCTTCGCCGCGCAAGTCGAGATCGACTTCGGCGAGTTCGAAGCCGTCGGTGGTCGCGACCAACGCCTCGACCCGCGGATGGCGACCTTCGACCTCTTGCGTCACCAGCCAGCAGGTGGACGAGTGCACGCCGCGGCCGACGCGACCGCGGAGTTGGTGCAGCTGCGCAATGCCGAAGCGATCGGCGTCGACGATCACCATCACCGTCGCGTTGGGCACGTCGACACCAACCTCGATGACGGTCGTCGCCACCAACACGTCGAGGTCGCCGCGACGGAACGACTCCATCACGGCTTCCTTCTCAGCGGACGGCATCCGCCCGTGGAGCAGTGCGATGCGCAGACCCTTCAGCTCGTCGTAGTGCAGCCGCTCGTACATCTCCTGCGCACTTGCGACTTCCAGCTTCTCGCTTTCCTCGATGAGCGGGCACACGACGAACGCTTGGCGGCCAGCGGCGACTTCCTCGCGGACGGTCGCCCACGCGCCCTGTTCCATCAGCGGGCCGTTGGCCCACTTGGTCACGATCGGCGTGCGGCCGGGTGGCAGCTCGTCAAGGACACTGACATCGAGGTCGCCGTAGACCGTCATTGCGGCGGTGCGCGGGATTGGCGTGGCGGTCATCACCAGCACGTCGGGCACGACATCTCCGTCACCCTTTGCCCGCAGCGCAGCGCGCTGCTCGACGCCGAATCGGTGCTGCTCGTCGACGATCACCACACCAAGGCTGTGGAACTGCACGCCCTCCTGGATCAGCGCGTGAGTACCGATCGCAATGTCCACCATCCCGTCGGCAAGCCCGGCCAGGATATCGCGGCGATCGCTGCCGGTGATGCGGTTGGTCAGCAGCTCGACCCGTAACGGCCGATCGCCGAAAAGGTTGCCAGGGTCCGGCACCCTCACGCCCTGCAACAAGCGGCGAACACCTGCCGCGTGCTGCTCGGCCAACACCTCGGTGGGTGCCATCAACGCTCCCTGATGGCCACCCTGCACTGCCGTCAACATTGCGCTCACCGCGACCAGCGTCTTGCCCGAGCCGACGTCGCCCTGCAGCAACCGATGCATTGGGTGCGGGCCAGCCAAGTCGGCTTCGATCTCGGCGATCGTTCGCTGCTGCGCACCCGTCAGCTCGTAGGGCAGGGCGGCGCGCAACCGGCCCACCAGCTCGCCATCCAGCTTGTGGCGGATACCGCGCGACTCGCGCTCGATTGCTCGTTTACGCATCACCAAGACCGTCTGCACGCGCAGTAGTTCGTCGAAGGCCAACCGCCGACGCGCCAACTCCTTCTCGCCCATCGTCTCGGGAAGGTGGATGTTGTGCAGCGCCGTGCTCCGCGAAATGAGACCCAACCGCTGGCGGACATCGGACGGCACCGGGTCGGCAAGGCCACGTGGCTCGCAACGCTTCAAGGCGTCCTCCACCCAGCCGGCGATCTCCCAGGTGCTGAGTGCAGCCTTCTCGCTTTGTGGATAGATGGGCACAATGCGGCCGGTGCGGTCGCCGATCATGTCGACGATCGGGTTCGTCATCTGCAGCCCACCGCGAAAGACCTCGGCCTTCCCGAACAGCGCAATTTGCAAGCCCTCGCGCAGCTGCTTCTCGCGCCACGGTTGGTTGAAGAAAACCACGTGAAAGCGACCGCTGCCGTCGCCAACCAGCGCTTCCACAATCGAGCGACGATTGCGCCCCATGCGCTTGGTCACCGACCGAACGGCGACCAGCACGAGCGCCTCCTGGCCGGCCTGGAGGTCGCTGACACGACACTCGTTGGTGCGATCAACCCATCGCCGCGGGTATGTGGTGAGGAGGTCGAGCACGTTCTCGACGCCGACTTCGTGCAGCGAGGCGAGCTTTTTCTCGCCAACACCCTTCAATCGATCGACACCGATCGCGGAGAGTTCGCGAAGGGTGATCTCGCTCACTCGACGCCGAAGAGGTAGGGGTACAAGGGTTGCCCGCCGCGGTGCACTTCCACCTGCACGCCAGGGCGATGCTCTTCAAGCCACGCGTGGATGACATCGGTGTGGCCGCCGGTTGCGTCGCGTCCTTCGATGACGGTGACGATCTCGCGGCCGGGCTCGACCAAGAGCTCAAGCAGTGCAACCGTGGCACCATCGAGCGTGCCACTGATCACGACGATGCCGTCGCCGCGCACGATGCCAATCCAATCGCCCTCGGCGATAGCCCCGGCGTCGCTGTTGGTCGCCCGAACCGCCTGCGTGACCTCACCGGTGGCAACCGACTCGGCCGACTCCGACATCTCTTCGGCGTTGACGGCGGCATCGGCTTCCGGGTCGTACAGCACCAGCGCAGCAAGTGCCTCGGGCATCGACTTCGTAGGCACTACGAACACCGTCTTGCTGGTGAGCGCATCCAGCTGCTGGGCGACGGGGATGATGTTCTTGTTGTTGGGCAGCACCACGACTTGCTGTGCGTTGACTGCTTCCACCGCCGACAACAACTCAGCAGTCGACGGGTTCAGCGTCTGCCCACCGGTGACGACACCTTGCACGCCCAGTGCTGCGAAGAGTTCGGAGAGTCCGTCCCCGCTTGAGACCGCAACGATCGCGCACGTGACGGGCGGCAAGCCGGCGCCAGCCTTCGGCGCGTGGCCGCCGCCCAGCAGCGCTGCCTCGCGGTGTGCGTGTTCTTCCGCCATCTCCTCGAACAGGTCGGTGACCCGAATTTGCTTCGGGCGGCCACCTAGGTCGATTGCGACTTCAATCGCGGCACCGATGTCGTTGGTGTGCACGTGGCAATTCCAAATGCCCTCGCCGCCGACCACGACGATGCTGTCGCCGATTTCGCCCCAGTCCTGCTTGAAGTTCTGGATCTTGCCGTCGTCCAAGTGCAGGAAGTACATGACCTCGTAGCGCAGCTCGCTGACGTCGACCCCGCCGTCGGTAGCGCGACGATGAGCGACAGCCTCGAGCTGCTGTGCCGAAGGGCCTTCGATGTCCTCGGGCTCGGGAATCGGCACGCCATCCACCACGTGCAGCGCCGAATCGAGCAGCAGCAGGAAGCCAGCCCCGCCAGCATCCACCACGCCCGCGTCCTTCAGGACCGGCAGCATCTCAGGGGTGCGATCGAGGGCCGACTTACCGGCAGCGCGCGCCGCCCGCAGCACCACGACCAGGGAGCCTCCATCCTGCGCAGCCTCGTGGGCGGCATCGGCCGACTCGCGCACCACAGTGAGGATGGTGCCCTCGATTGGTTTCAACACCGCCTGGTACGCAGCGGCGGATGCTGCCTTGAGCGACTCGGCGACCTTGGCTCCCGTCCCTTCGGTTGCGCCCTTCAGCGTGCCGGCCATGCCGCGCAGGAT
>JAYVVY010000226.1:0-10655 GCA_043786575.1 Ilumatobacteraceae bacterium | reverse complement strand
CCGATGTTCTCGCCCCACGTCGACCAGATGTAGCCAGCGCCGATGAGCCGGGCACCCCCATTCGAGCCATCGCTGCCGACATGCGACATCTTCTGCGTCTGCGCCTGATACGTGGACTGGTCGGCAGCGGCGACCCACGCCCGGGCGTCCATCTGGACAGGCCCGCTTCCCGCCGCGGCTCGTGCAGTGTTGACAGAGTCGACGCACACCGACCACAGCCGCTTCGCCTGCGGCGGTGTGGCCTGGCCGTAGCCAACCTTCGCGGCCACGGCGAGTGGCACTACCGGCGTCGCCGCGCCCGCGGCGCCGTCGGGCTGTGCGGCAACGACGCATGCGCCAGCAATCAACGGGGCAACGAGCAGAAGCGCTCGTCGCCAAGCAGCCTTCACCCGCGAACCAGCAGACCCATAGTGGCGAAGTGGCACGCCCCCGCAGCAACCGTGAAGCCATGCCAGATCTCGTGATACCCGAAGGTGCGCGGCCACGGATCCGGCCGCTCGCGCACCAGTACCGGAATGCCGATCGTGTAGAGCAGCCCACCGGCCAGCAGCAGCGACAGTTCCAACGCCGTCATGTGACGCAACAGCACCGGTGCCGCAACCACCAAGCTCCAGCCGAGGATCGGGTACAGCGAGTACTCCAACAACTTGAAGCGCTCGAACGCAAACTGTTTCAGCAGAATGCCAACAACCGCAAAGGTCCACACTGAGCAGAGCAACGGAATACCCCACGACGGCGGCAGACCAAGCAGGCAGACAGGTGTGTAACTGCCGGCGATGAGTACGAAGATCATCGAGTGGTCCAGGCGCTGCATGATTGCTTGCGTGCGCGCGCTGCGCGCAAGCCGGTGATAGCCCGCCGATGTTCCGAAGCCCAGCAGCAGGCTGACGGCGTAGATGGAAGCAGCAACGCGAGCCGATGTGTGATCGGCCGCGAGGATCAACAACAACCCACCGGGAATCGAAAGGGCGAACGCGCCTACGTGGAACCAGCCACGCCACGTGGGCCGTTCACTCGTCGGAGTTATTGAGCTGGAACTCATACCAAACCCTACGTCCCAAATTCGTCGTGTTGTCGGCACGACGCCCACCCTCCGAACGAGTTCAGCCGGGTGTGGCGAAGTCCATCGTCCAGTAGATGACCCCGTTGGTGCCAGTCACTGCGCCAACGCCAATCTCGGTCAGCGACGGGTTCAAGATATTGGCCCGGTGGCCCGTGCTGCCCATCCAGGCACCGACCACGGACGCGCAATCGGGCTGGCCAGCAGCAACGTTCTCTGCCCACGTGCTCCACGAGTAGCCCTCGGCGGTAATCCGATCCCCTGCGCTGGACCCGTTCGACCCTGTGTGGGTCATCACCTGACGCTGCGCCTGATCAGCGGAGAAGTGTTCGGCAGCCGAGTTCAAGGAGCCGTTGACGCCAACCGCAGCGACGCCGGCGCTTGCCCGAGCGGCATTGACAAGGTCGGCACACTGAGAGCTGACGCTGATCGGCGCGCTGACCGATGGCGGCGGCGCACACTTCTCAATCAGTCCGCAGCCGCCGAAGAGGCCGAGCAGCAAAGTGAGGCCGTACGCGCCGAGCGAACGAGGTGCATGCATTGGGATGACTCCAAGGTTTTCGGGCCCGCGAAACGTGTTGTCGACTGCGTCTCCCGTCACAAACGACACGGAACCGTAACATCTGAGAGCCCAAATAGCGCGGATACTACGGGATTGCGGCCAAATCAGCGCCTGACCAGGCTGTTTATGTGACAATTGGCGGCGGCTCGAAACCGCCCACAATCTCGCCGATCCACTCCCCGACCTGAATCGCCGTCAGGTCCTGCAAGAACGGCGCGACGACTTGCATGCCCACCGGCAGCCCACCGGTCGTGCGGCCGACTGGGACCGAGGTGCTGGGGAGGTACGCACTTCCAATGAGTGCCGGCCAGCCCTCCATCTCCACGTAGTCGCGCTCGCGTCCGTTGACCGTGATTCTTCGGTTGCTCCACAGGCCCTCCTGCAGATGCGCAAACGCGGGGACGATGGTGACGGGGCACAGCAACACGTCGAAGCACTCGAAGAACTCGGCCCACGTTGTGCGCACACGTGCACGCTGACGGTCCATGAGCATCCATTGGTGGTGGGTCAATTGGCCGCTCTCGTCGCTGACCGAGGCGGCGGCGCCGATGAGCCGCGCGCCGCTTCGCCACGTTGTACGTACGTCAATCGCGGGCCGCGCCGTGCGATCGACCACTCCCCCGGCGGCCTCGATCGCCGCTGAGGCGGCGTGCAGCACCGCCAACATTTCCGTGTCGACTTCCAGCTCGGGTTCGTCGAACCAGGCGGCCACGCGTAGCCCATTCAACGACGTCACCGTCGGCTCGGGAAGGCGCAAGCTCCATGCAACTGACTTCTCCAGCGACGGGCGCGCGAGCACATCCACCAGCAGCCGCACGTCCGCCGCGCTACGGGCGATTGGGCCGAACGTATTGACATCGCTCTCGGTACCGCCGCCACCGGGCTCGTCGAGGTAGCCGAGTGTGGGGATGATGCCGAAGCTGGGCTTGTGCCCCCACACTCCACAGAACGCGGACGGCACTCGCACCGAACCGCCGATATCGGTACCGAGTTCGAAGCTGGTCATTCCGCACGCGACCGCGGCAGCAGCGCCGCCTGAGGAACCACCAGGCGTGTGGGTGAGCGCCCACGGATTGTTGGTGGTGCCGAACATCTCGTTGAAGCTCTGCCAATCGCCCGACCACTCGGGCAGGTTGGTCTTGCCGAACACGATGGCACCGGCGGCCTTCAACGCAGCGACTGCGGGCGCATCTGTTGTCGGCAGATGATCGCGCAGGGCCGTCGAACCACCCGTCGAACGGATGTCCCTCGTCGCAATCGCATCCTTGATCGTGATGGGTAGTCCATGCAGTGGCCCCCACGATTCGCCACGAGCGGTCGCCGCGTCTGCTTCGCGGCATCGTTGCCTGGCTGGCTCCACCGCCAGCGTGCACACAGCGTTGACCTGAGGGTCGATAGCGGCGATGCGAGCGAGAAAGCGGTCGAGCAGTTCTTCGCTACCCAATCGACCTTCGCCAATCGCGGCAGCCTGCTGGCTGGCGCTCCACAGCGTCGGGTCAGGGGTTTGCATGGGTGAAACGTACCCCCGCCAATTCGCCACCACGTCATGCGCTGACTGCGCAGGGCACGCTCCGGACTTGGCACGGTGGCGCGGCAGTAACGTGGACCCATGACCACCCTGCATTGGGCTGATGGCCGGTTGGAGATTCACCGAGTTGTCGTAGGCCCGTACGCCAACAATGTGTTCGTGTTGCGCTGCCGCGAGACGGGCGACGCGGTGCTCATCGATGCCGCCAACGAACACGAGCAACTGCTGCAACTGTGTCAGCGGCTGGGTGTGCGCAGGGTGCTGGAAACGCACGGCCACTGGGACCACATTCAAGCCGTGCCCGCCATCCGTGAGGCCGGCTACGAGGTGGCCGTGATGAGCCAGGACGCCGAGATGCTGAAGGACGTCGGCTACGACGTGTTCATCGACGACGCCGATGTCATCGAAGTCGGCCGTTTGCGGCTGCACGCAATCCACAACCCGGGCCACACGCCCGGGTCGGTGAGCTTCCGCGTCGAGGGCGCTCCGTTGGTGTTCACGGGCGACACGCTGTTCCCCGGCGGCCCCGGCAACACGAAGTCGAACGAGGGCAACTTCGACACCATCATCCAGTCGCTCGACAATCGGCTGTTCACGCTGCCGGCCGAGACAATCGTGATGCCCGGCCACGGCGTCAGCACCACCATCGGCGCCGAGCGCCCGCACCTGCGGGAGTGGGTCGACCGTGGTTGGTAACGACTATGGGTGGTAACGACCATGGCTGGTAACACCATGGCTGGTAACACCATGGCTGGTAACGACTATGGCTGGTAACGACTATGGCTGGTGAGCCGCTGCGCTACGACCAGCGCCCCGCCGACCACACCCCGGTCCACACCGCCGACCTGCCCGACACCCCTACGCGCGACCGCAACATCGTCGCGTCGGCCTGGTACGAGGCGCCGCCCGAATTGCTGGCGTTGGGCGACGATCTGGACGGTGCGCCGGAGGCGGAGTACAAGCGTCGCATCGGCCGCTGGTTGCTGTGGCGGGCAGGACCGGCGGTGGGCGATGCCCGTTACCTGGCCATCGCCACCGACGAACTCGCCGTGCAACACGCCTACCGCCTGCGCCCCGAAGCCGACGGCGCGAACGGCGAGGGCGCCGGCCCCAGCGGAGTCGTGCACCACCGATTCCGCTCGTGGAAAGTCGACCTCCTCGGCCGCTAACCGGCGAACCTGTCACACCGCCGCCACCAGTCTTGGAGGTCAGACCCATGACAGGTTCGCAAATGGTCGTTGGGCTGGGAGGCGCCGCGGCCGCGACCGGCACGTAGACTTTTGGACGTGTCGGGGATGGTGAAGAACGAACTTCCTGTGTGCCGCGAGACGGCGTTGATCCGCGCCGATGGCCGGCCACAGCCGGCGTTTCGCGAGCAGCTACGCCGCATTCCTTCGTGGCGCAACGCATGGTCGGTGTTGTTTCTCTACGCACAAACCGGTGCTGTTTTGTGGGCAACAGTTGCGTTCGGCCCGTGGATCTGGCCACTCACGTTCGTGCTCATGGGCCGCACGTTTGCGCAGTTCCTCTCGCTGATGCACGATGCCGCCCATCGGCTGCTGTTCAGCGACAAGCGGCTGAACGACTTCGCCGGACGCTGGCTCCTGGGTTACCCATCGCTGACGAATGTCGACGGTTACCGCCGTGTGCACGCCGCCCACCATCGCCAGGAATTCGGCCCCGACGAGCCCGACATGGCCTTGTACGCCGGCTACCCGATCTCGACCGCCAGCTTCCGCCGCAAGCTGACGCGAGACGCGACCGGCCGCACCGGCATCAGGTTGATGCGACAATTCCTCGCCGGTGCGCGCAGTCCCGACCCGCGAGCGCGACGCACCTTCTGGAAGATCATCACCGTGCAGGCAGTCCTGCTGGCCGCCGCGATCGCCACCGGTCACTGGTGGCTGTATCCGTTCTTCTGGCTCGGCCCCTACCTGACGGTGTGGCGCGTCATCAACAGGCTCCGTTCCGTCGCCGAGCACGGCGGCATGATGGCCTCCAAGGACCGCCGCGAAACCACGCACACCGTGTTGCAGCACCCGCTTGCCCGATTCATGGTCGTGCCGTACTCCATCGGGTACCACCTCCCCCACCACGTCGACAGCGGGGTGCCGTTCCGCAACCTGCCCACGCTGGACGCCGCGCTGCGCGAGGCCGGCTACATCGATGCGTCGTTCGAGTATCGCTCGTACCCCGAGCTGTGGAAGGCACTGCACTCGCAAGGCGCGTAGTACTTTGGCCCCGAACTAGTTCGGTACCGATTAACCCTGGGGGCGACAGATGGCACCATCGATGCACACGTGGGACGACGACACCAACCTGTTCGCGCACTCCGTGATCGGTTATGCCATTGAGCGCCTGCGGCTTGCCAAAGACACCCACTGGGGTGCACACCCCGCTGAGGAACTGGCCGACGCACTCGCCCACGCGATCACACCCAACGGCGTTGGCGGGTTGGAGGCATTGCACCTGTTCCGCGATGTATTGATGCCGGCGTGTCGGCCGATGGACGACCCGATGAACCTGGCGTACGTGCCGACAGCGCCGTCGATCGCGTCCACGATGTTCGACCTGGTGGTCAGTGCGTCGTCGATCTTCGGCGGCAACTGGGAGGCAGGCGCCGGTGCCATTGCGGCCGAGAACCAGGCCCTGCGATGGCTGGCAGATCTCGCCGGTTTCCCAACGACCGCCGGCGGCGTATTCGTCTCGGGCGGGTCGGCCGCCAACCTCAGTGCGCTGGTCACGGCCCGCGATGTCTTCACTACGTCGAGGGGCGGTCGCCCGGAGCGATTCACGGTCGCTGTCACCGACGAAGTGCACGCCTCAGTGCGCGCCGCGGCCAGGGTGATGGATGTCAACGTATTGGCCGTGCCCGTCGACGCCAATGGCCGAATGACTGGCGCCGCACTTGAAGCCGCGCTCGCCGCGCACGGCGTGGACGATGTCTTCGCAGTGGTCGCGACCGCGGGTACCACCAACGCCGGCGTCATCGACGAGCTGGACAAGATTGCCGATGTGTGTTCGGCCCGCAAGCTGTGGATGCACGTCGACGGCGCCTACGGCCTGGCGGCGCTCTGCAGCGACATCGCCCGCCACCGGTTCAACGGCATCGAGCGCGCCGACAGCTTCGGAGTCGACCCGCACAAGTGGTTGTTCGCTCCCTACGACTGCGCGGCGCTGGTCTACCGCGACCCGATACCGGCTGCGGCCGCCCATGCACAGCACGGTGCGTACCTGGACGCGGTGAACCGTGGCGACTGGAACCCCAGCGACTACGCCTACCACCTCTCCCGCCGTGCCCGCGGGTTGCCCCTGTGGTTCGGCCTCGCCACGTACGGAACGCAGGCGTACACCGACGCCGTCGACGGTGCCATCAACACTGCGCGCGCATTCGCTGACGAGGTCGCGGCACGGCCCGAGTTCCATCTGCTGCAGGAGCCAGAGCTGTCGATCGTGCTGTTCACGCGTGACGGTTGGACCCGCGACCAGTATCTGGAGTGGAGCAAACGCCGAGCAGGCGAAGGCCAGTTCCTGATCGTGCCCACGTCCTGGCACGACGATTCTTGCCTGCGTATCTGCGTGGTCCACCCTCGAACAGACCCCGCCGCACTGTCCGTCCTCCTCGACGACCTCGCTACCTACATTCCGGCGTCCGCAGACCGGCTGGGGGTTTCTACTACGGCGATAGGGGAAATAGCCGACGCCCACTAGAATGGGCGTCGTGACCGAGCTCTTCCGCATCGACAATCTGCACGCCCGGCCCATCACTGACGAGGGCGACGCCGACGACATCTTGCAAGGCCTGTCGCTCACCGTCGCCGCTGGCGAAGTCCACGCAATCATGGGCCCCAACGGCTCGGGCAAGAGCACGCTGGCCAGCACGTTGATGGCCTCGCCGGAGTACGAAGTTACCGATGGTCGCATCTTCTTCCAGGGCGACGACGTCACCGAGTGGCCCACCGATGTGCGCGCCAAATCCGGCATGTTCCTGGCGTTCCAATACCCGCAGGAGATTCCCGGCGTCTCGGTGATTCAGTTCCTGCGCCAAGCCCTGTCGGCACGCAAGGGCCTGGACCTCAGTGTGCTCGAGCTGCGCCTGGCCACGATGGACTGGATGAAGCGTCTGGGCATGGACAGCTCGTTCGTCGACCGCTACCTCAACGAGGGGTTCAGCGGTGGCGAGAAGAAGCGCAACGAGATCATGCAGATGGCCATCCTCGAACCCGAGCTGGCAATCCTCGACGAGACCGACAGCGGGCTGGACATCGATGCACTGCGCATCGTCGCCAAGGGCATCCGCGAGATTCGTGCGGACCGTCCCACCATGGGCGTCGTGCTGATTACGCACTACCAACGCCTACTCGACGAGGTCGCTCCGGACCATGTGCACATCATGGTGGAGGGTCGCATCGTCGCCAGTGGCGGTATGGAGCTGGCCGCGCAGCTCGAGCGAGATGGGTACGAGGCCTTCAAGTGAGTATCCCGTCCGCCCTCGATGTCGCCGCCATCAAGCAGCAGTTCCCTGTGCTGCAGCGCGAGATCAACGGGCAGCCGCTGGTGTACCTCGACTCGGCCAACACGTCGCAGAAGCCACAGGTTGTCATCGATGCGATGAGCACCTTCATGGAGCAGTCGTACGCACCGATCAACCGCAGCGCGTACTCGCTGGCGGCAGAGGCCACTGACTTCTACGAGGGTGCCCGCACCAAGGTGCAGCACTTCATCAACGCCCGCCGCGCCCACGAGATCATCTTCACCAAGAACGCCACCGAGTCACTGAACCTGCTGGCCTATTCGTGGGGCCGGGCCAACCTGCAGGCCGGCGATGTCGTCGTGCTGACGCACATGGAGCATCACGCCAACATCGTGCCGTGGCACATGCTGGTGGCCGAGCGCGGCATCGTGCTGCGCTGGGTGCCGCTCACCGCCGACGGCCAGCTGGATCTCACCGATCTCACCACGCTGCTCGACGGCGCGAAGGTCTTCAGCTTCACCGCCATGAGCAACGTGCTGGGCACCATCACGCCGGTGCAGCAGCTGTGCACCGCCGCTCACGCGGCTGGGGCGCTGGCCATCGTCGACGGATGCCAATACGTGCCGCACAACGTCACCGACGTGCAGGCGTGGGGCGCCGACTTCATGGCGTTCAGTAGCCACAAGATGTGCGGCCCGTCGGGCGTTGGTGTGCTGTGGGGCCGCGAGGAGTTGTTGGACGCGATGCCCCCGTTCCTTGGCGGCGGCAACATGATCGCCGACGTGCGCCTCGACGGTTTCACCACCGCCGAGCTGCCCGCCAAGTTCGAAGCCGGCACGCCCCCCATCACCGAAGTCGTTGGCCTCGGGGCAGCAGTCGACTTTCTCACCGGCTTGGGCATGGCCAACATCCGCCAGCACGAGATCGAAGTCGCCTCCTACGCAATGCACTCGCTCACGCAGCGTTTCGGCAACGACATTCAGCTGCACGGGCCCTGCAACGTCGAGGTGCGCGGCGCCACCTTCAGCTTCGGCTTCCGCGACATTCACCCGCACGACCTCAGCCAGGTACTTGATCAGCGCAACGTGTGCGTGCGCGCCGGCCACCACTGCGCGAAGCCGCTGATGCGCCTGCTGGGCGTGGCCGCCACCGCTCGCGCCAGCTTCTACCTGTACAACGACACCGCCGACGTCGACACCCTCGCCGACGCACTCGACGGTGCCAGCGATATCTTCGGATTCTGAACCGTCGAGGAGACACCATGCCCGGCTTGGACGACCTGTACCGCGAGATCATTCTTGATCACCATCGTCACCCGCGTAACCGTGGCGAGCTGCCGCCACCGGCGCCGCATGCCGTTGGCCACAACCCGCTGTGCGGTGACGAGATCGACGTCTACCTGCAGGTTGAAAACGACGTCATCACCGACGTGAAGGTGGGCGGGCAGGGCTGCAGCATCTCGCAGAGCTCGGCCAGCATGATGAGCCAGGCCATCAAGGGCAAGCCCGTCGCCGAAGTGCGAGCACTGGTGCGTCGCTTCAAGGGCCTGATGAGCATCCCCGACGAAGACGGCAACCCCATCGAGCCGGACCCGAACGTTGCCTTGGGCGACCTCGAGGCCTTGCAGGGCGTCGTCAAGTTTCCCGTGCGCATCAAGTGCGCCACCCTCTCGTGGAACACACTGCTCGACGCGCTCGAACAGTCATGACCTCAGCGTTCACGTCGGGCACCGGACCACGCCGCATCATCATCGACACGGACCCGGGCATCGACGATGCGATGGCCATCGTCTACGCGCTGGCGGCACCGCAGCTCGATGTCATCGGCCTCACAACCGTGTTCGGCAACGCCCACGTGGAGACGTGCACCACCAACGCGCTGCGTATTCTCGAGGTTGCCGGCCGCTCCGACATTCCGGTCGCGCAGGGTGCCGGCCGTCCGCTCGCATCGACCTACAGCGGGCCAGCCACCCACGTACACGGCATCAACGGCCTGGCAGACGTGCCGCTGCCGGCTGCAACCTGCAGCGCTGTCTCGCTGGACGCGGCCCACTTCATCATCGAGCAGGTGATGGCCGCACCGGGCGAGATCACACTGGTGCCCATCGGCCCGCTCACCAACATTGCGCTGGCGATGCTGCTGCGCCCCGACCTGCCACAACACCTGGCCGGCATGGTCATCATGGGTGGTTCCGCGTTCGCGCCCGGCAACTCTTCCCCCGCCGCCGAGGCCAACATCTTCAACGACCCGGAAGCTGCCGACATCGTGTTCGGCGCTGACTGCCCGATCGTGATGTGCGGCCTCGATGTCACCGAGGCCACCATCATGTCCAGCGCGCAGATTTCAGCGCTCGGTGCCATCGAGAACGCCCGTGCCAAGATGGCGGCGGCAATCCTGCCGTACTACCGCGATTTCCACCTGTCGCACGGCGGGCCCGACGGCATCCACGTGCACGACAGCACCTGCATCTCGTACCTGCTCGCCCCTCAGCACTACACGGCTGTGCGCTACCCGATTCGCGTCGACACCGGCAACAGCGTCTGTCGCGGCAAGACCCTTCCAGCGACGCGCCGGGTGCACCCCGATGGCCCGTGGGGCGGCCGCCGCGACGTGACGATTCTCACGGAGGTCGACGCGGCTGCCGTCGTCGCCCTCGAGATCGAGCACCTCGCCCGGTAGTGCTTCAGTCGCGGCCGACAGCGGTTCCCTGACGTGCGTCGGATTTCTGACAGGTTCCGCCACCCATGGGCATGCAGCCACCACCGATCTGGCGTGTTAACTGGCCCATGGGCGGCCGATCATGCCAAGTTGACGAAGGCGACCGTATGACACGTTCCGCCACCCATGGGCACGTAACCGCCACCGATCTGGAGTGTTGACTGGCCCATGGGCGGGGGCGGGTGCCACTTTGCCGGACGGTACCCTCTCAGTCGCGGCCGAGCTCTTGCACGTTGGCGACCAGCAGGATTGCGGCGAGCGCCCAGAACGTTCCTGCGAGTGCGAAGCGCCACCCCCAGGTAATGACGGACAC
>JAYVVY010000225.1:0-6890 GCA_043786575.1 Ilumatobacteraceae bacterium | reverse complement strand
AATTCGGCCCACTCATACCACCACCAACAAACAACCCATCAACCGTCGAACCACCCACACGAGAATCCAACAACCGAGCCGGCGCCACCGCCACAAAACCGTTGCCTCCACCACCTGTGCCGCCACCACCCGCAGGACGGGTCACCGTGTAGACCTCGCCGGCGAAGGCGCCGTTGCCAGCGCCCGCCAGTGCGTTGCCGGCGATGTCGTGAATCGAGTTGTCGTCGATCACATTCAGCCGAAGCGTGCCGTTGTTGTTCCCTGCGTTGGCGGTGACGGTGAACACCGTTCCCGGCCCGTTGGGGCTGATCGACGCGATACTTGCGCCGGTCACGCCGTTGGCGGTGAGGTTGAAGTCACTGACATCAACGCCCAACACGGCCTCACTGAACACCACCGTCCACTGGGTGGTGGCTGCGGTCACCGGGTCCGCTCCGGCACGCGAGGCGGCATTGACGACCGGTGGCGTGGTCTCCGGGATGTACTCGTAGTCGCCGATATCACAAATCTGACTGCCGTTCCCATCGCCGTCAACCGGCGTGGCGCTGATGGAGTTGCCCACGATGCTGCAGTAGCCCGAAGAGTTGTGGTCGATCGCTGGGCTGCCAGCGCTCAACGCGTGCCGCAAGCGGCCACCATCCCAGCTACCTAGCGGTAGCAATTGCGGGTTGGTGCTGCTTCTGTCGCTGGGCGCCGCAAACCCACACGATGTACCGTCGTCCATGTTGTAACCCGTGGAGACGAAGGTTCGCAGCGTGTTCTGTGTAGCGCAGTTGGCTGCCGCGGAGTTGTTGGTGTTCCCGGCCACGATGGTGCCCACCACCTGGCCGCCAGCGGCGCTGGCACCGACGATGCCCGCCGGGCGGCCCACTGTGCTGGACGTATTGGCCGCTACTGTTGAGCCGGCGATGAACATGTAGCCGGCAGAAGGCCGCTGCTCTAGGCCACCGCCGCTACCGGCGCGGTTCCCGGACACGGTGGAGTACGTAACGTTCAAAGTGCCCGCGTCCACAGCCATCGCTCCTCCGTAGGACGAGGACCCGGCGGTGTTGCCGGTGATGCTGGACAGAAAGGCCGTGACGTCGGCCCCTGAGAACAGCAGCGCCCCGCCGGGGCCGGTGGTGGTGTTGTTGTTCAGGGAGGAAAAGCGCATGTCGAGGTAGCCGCCGCCGGTGTGGCTCACGGCACCACCGCCGCCGGGGCCTGCGCTGTTGTTGGCCAGAGTGACCGAGGACAGATTCAGCGAGGCGTTGTTCTGGACACAGACTGCACCGCCGCTGGTCGCCGAACTGTTACCCGTCATGCGCATCTGCCAGAAGGTGGGGCTACCGCCCGTGACCAGGACAGCGCCTCCGCACGTGGAAGTGTTGCCACCGGTGAGCGTGACGCCCCTCACTGTGGGGGTGCCGCTTGCTATCGAGAAGTGACGGCTGCCTGCGGGCGCCTGCAGCGTGATTCGGTTCTCACCATTGATGACACGGGTGCCGGCAAGGTTGATCGTGGACTGCATATTGATCGTGGCCAAGCCCTGACCGCAGTTGAACGTGATGTTCTGGCTGGCCGAGGCCAACGCCGTGGCCAACGCCGCTCCGGTGCAGCTGGCCGGTGTGCCGGTACCGACCACGGACTGGTTTGCAAGCGGCGTCTTGAACGACTGCACCGCACCGACGTAGGTGCCGGTGGTGGCGGAAACGAAGCGGAAGCGCCAGTAATACGTCGTGTTGGGCGCCAGCGAAGCGGGCGCATACGGCGTCCAGTCAGCCCACACGATGTACCCACTCGTGCTGCCGGCTGGCACGGCTGCCGGACCGTCCGTGTACACGACCGGGCCGCCTGGGCTCGTCATCAGTTCGAAGTAGCCTTGCCCACCCTGGCCGTTCGGGTACAGGTAGGTCTCCGAGCGAATCGTGGTCGGCCAGCTGACGCCGCCGAACGCCGTACCCGCCGGGCTTTGCACAATTGCAGGCGTGCTATCGAACACGTACACGCCTTGAGTCGCTACCAGCGTCGGCGATGAGTTGCCGTCGAAGACCTTGACGGCTCCGGCAAGCGTCGAGTTCGAGATCGCCGTGGTCGTCGTCACCGGGATCGCAAACGTCAGGAAGTGCCCGGTGGGCACCCCCCACAGATTGAGGTTGGCGTTGTCCGGCGATGGGACACGGTAGAAGCCAGCACCCCCACCAGGCAGAAACGCATTGCCGTTGCTGCTTGGCAGGCTTTGCGGGCACTGCGAATCGGGAAAGGGCACGCCGTCGTAGGCGCACACCACCTTGTTGGCTGGTGAGATCGCGAACGAGGTGCTTGCCGGCAGCGACACGTTGACGTCGACACTCTGTCCTGCGCACGAGTTACCGAGCCCGGTGACCACGACGTGCACGTAATACACCGTGTTGGGTGCAGGGCTGTTGGTAGACGGGTCGGCGTAGAACCCGACTGATACCGCCACGCCCGACTCTGGGTACGGATTGCCCTGGATGATACTGAAGCAATTGATGATGCTCGAGTATTGATTTGCGCCGTCATACCAGGATGAACCTGCCGCAAGAGACGATTTGACGTTGGTGGCAACGGTGCCGACGACCATGGTCATCAGCAGCCCGACGGCCAGCAGCGTCGCACGAAGCTTCGGCCCCTTGCCAGCCGTATTGGTCAAGGGAGAGTTTGGCAGCGTCGTCATACGTTCCAATTAGCCACATCTGCTGATGGCGGCGCATCGGGAGAACGCCCTATTTTGGTCACGTTCTCCCACGCACCCCGGCGCCCCGCTCAAGCAGCGGGCAGGTTGAACGCTGGCCGCGAATGGGCGGGCACCAGGTCGAGGTACTCGCCGGGCTTGTCTGCGATCACCTTGCACACATACCAACACTGCGGCAACACGCTCAGCTGTCGCTGACGGGCGTCGTCCAGAGCGAACTCGACGAGCTGCCGCGCCAAACCTCTGCCCTCGTTGCCTGGAAGTGTCACCGTGTGCGGAAACACGATTGTCTCACCATCAAACAAGTACTCGGCGAAGCCAACAAGCTCGTCGCTCTCAGCGATCTCGTAGCGCTGTTCGGCTGCGTTGTCACGGACGATTGCCATGGACACGACACTACTGACGCACACGACTCCGACGCATACGACGCGGCCGACGCAGGGGTGCTCGCGGCCCCGCAACAGATGCGTCACAATGGTTACCCGCCCACACAGGAGCACCGACATGCCGCAGCACCCGACCACGGGGTTCGACCTCGCCGAGACCGACCGCCTGTTGACCACCACCAAGCAGGTGCGTCAACGCCTGGACCTCACGCGGCCGGTGCCATACGACGAGCTGCTCGAATGCATCGAGATCGCCGGCCACGCGCCGATGGGCGGCAATCTGGAACGCAACCGGTGGATGATCATTGACGATGCAGCGGCGAAGGCCGCAATTGCTGTCCGCTTCGCCGAGGTCGGCCGCCCCTACCTCGCGGTGAACTCTGAGGCGCGTGGCGACGACCGCAGCCAGCGTGTCATCGCATCAGCCAACTTCCTCGTCGACCATCTCACGGAGGTGCCGGCGCTGGTGCTGTCGATGCGCCTCGATCGGCCCCCGATGAACCAGTCGCAGGGCCAGGTCGCCGCCTACTACGGCTCGGTGCTGCCCGGCGTGTGGAGCTTCCAGCTGGCAGCACGCGCCCGCGGCATCGGTTCGGCCTGGACAACCTTCCACCTAGAACACGAAGCCGAGATCGCAGACCTCCTCGGCATCCCGCCCACCGTCACCCAGGTCTGCCTCCTCGCCGTCGGCTATTTCACGGGAGACACCTTCGCGCCCGCCCCCAGGCGCCCCGCCAGCGACGTCACCTTCCTCAACACCTGGAAGAACCCCGTCACCTGACGGATCCAGGCAACGTCGCTACTGACCAGATTTCGAGCCGTGTGAACAAAGGGGAGGGGCGACCGCAGGTCGCCCCTCCCCTTTGCGTTTGATGTTGGTGGATCAGTGGACGACGATGTTGCCGCCCTTCAGCACTTGAGCGCCTCCGGTGGTGAACACAACCACGTTGGCGGGGCTCTTGATGACGATCGAGATCGTGTCGCCCCTCTTGCCGCTGGTGCCGTTGTCTACGACACTGATCGTGAAGGTGTAGCCGCTGACGCCGTTCCATCTGCCCGAACCGGTCCACGTGCCGCTGTTCGCACCGTAAACGAACGTGGTCACGCTGGTGCTGTGGAACCGGTTCTTGCCATTGTTGGAACGGACCTGGAGTTGACCCCTCAGTCCGCCGACGTCGCTGAATACGTTGAAGCCGAAGCTGGTACGGCCCGTCGACACTGACGTCCAGCCTCCACCCGTGATCTTCGCCGCTGCGGACTGCACCGTGACGATGGAGTCGGCGGGTGTCGAGCACGCGTTGTAGTAGGCGTCGGTCACAAAGGACACGCTCACGGCGTAGACGTTCGCTGCGAGTGGCACCGTCGTGGTCGCCTGACCCAAGGCGTTGGTGGTGGCGGCGTAGTGCGTAGTTACCAGCGATGCGTCGGTCACAGCGAAATCGACCACCTTGCCGTTCCAGTTACCCGGTGAAGCGTCGGATTCGCCGAACTGTGCCGAGAGCACGGTGGAGGTGGAGGAATTGACCAGGAGGTCGCCCGTGTAGGCGAGTGTACAGTCCTCCTTGTTGATCGCGAACGGCTTCGTGTCACTCGACGGTGCCAGTTGGTTGACTGCATCACCGGCAAAGTTGACGGTCACCTGGCTCACAGATCCGGGTGTCTGCGTCACTGTCAGCGGCGTCGAGGCGTCGCCGGAAACGTTGGTGGGCCCGGCACTCGCCGTCTGGGTTCCGAGAGTGAAGCCAAGGTTGTAGCCCGGCAGGGCCAGGGTCGTGCTCGCGTTGACCAGGTGACCAGACAACGTTGCCGCATCTGAATACTGCACGGCACTGCCGCCCATGTAGCCGACCGTCGTGGCGGCATTCCCGGTCCACGTGGCTGCAGCGGTGTCGTTGAGCGAACCCACCGACGCCACGATGGAATCATTCCCAGCGTTGGTCCCGGTATAGCAGAACTGAGCCGTTCCGGAGGCACCGGTGTTGGCAAAGCCGCTCGCCGTGTTGACGCCAGTGACCGCGAAGTCGACCCGGACACCTTCGAGCGGTAGTGCGTTCTGGTCGCTGACGGTGGCCGTCAGGCAGTGTTGGGTGTTCACCGCCTTCGTGGCGGTCTTCGGCGCCAGGGTGACGGACGTGACCCTCGCAACGGGGGCCAGCGACAGCCCGCCGGGGTAGCCGTACGAGTCGTAGTCGGCGAAGCCGTAGACGAACGTCCCGAAGGGAAGCGTGCCAGACAAGGTGTGGGATCCGAGTGCCACCGGCAGCTGGGCACCGGAGAATCCCGAGGACCCGATAGCGACGTAGCTTCCCGCCGGCACCGGGACCCCGTCGAGTGTCACTGCGCCAACGGCGCCGTTCGGTACGACCACGTTGATGAAGTTGGCCGAGAACCCCGAAGCCGGCGTGGTCACCACGTATGAGCCGAGGAACTGCTCATACGGCGGAACCAACATCATGAACGGGTCGGACGTAATTCCGTCGAAACTAGAGCCGTTCGAGTACTGCGCAACGAGGATGGGCTTGTCAGAGCTGATCACGGCTGGTCCGGTGACAATCTGCTCGTAGAACTGCGCGGCGCCGAGCGTCGCGACCGGCGCACCATTGATGGACACATTCGTGTTGGCCTGTGACGCCAGCACCCGGAACGTGTCGCCGAGCGTACGGGTGGCGAGCGGCATGGTCACGAACGTCTGGCCCCAGGTTTCCGTCGGAGGCAACTGCTCCACAACGTGGTCGCAGGCCACTTGCCCGGCCGGAATGTTCGCACATACGTGCCCGCCGAACACGGCAACCGGCTTGTCGGAGGTGACGATCGTCCCCGACAGATCCGCAGAAGAGTCGACCTCATTGATCAGCTGGTACGTCTGGCCCTTATTCAAGACAACGGGGTATGGCACAGCTGCAGGGTGACCATTGGTCGTCACACTCGGCGTGATCGTGACGGTCGTGCCGTCCTGCGGTGCAACGACGCCGAACTCAGTGCCGTTCACGACACCGGTGTTCGCGTAGCCGAGCACGACGTAGGAGGTGCCGAGAATGTCGGTCGGCAAGCCGAGGAAGGCATCAGTGGTGTATTGAACGCGGTTGAGCCCGTAGACGGACACCTCGGCTCCTGCCGTCACGTGTATGCCGAGATTCTCGACGACATCGGTGGTGGCAACCATCGCAGCTGGGTCTACGACCACAGAGGTGACTACCCCAGGCGTCACAGTGAACGGAGTCGAAAAGGGCAAACCAGGAACGTCGACCGTGCCTGTCGTTGCCGTATCACCAGAGATGAACAGGGTCAGCTCACCAGAAGAGTAATTGCTATTGAACATCAGCCAATAGTCGGCGCCCTTGCTGTCTGGGGCAGCCGCCTCCACTCTTGGACTCGAAAGCCCGACCAGACCTCCGATGAGTCCGGCAAGCGCCACAAGCGAAACCCGACGAGTTCGTCGCAAGCGCGCGCGTGGCGAATCGGCATACAACTTTGTATTCATTAGAAACCCCCATCAATAATTTGTTCGGCGAATACAGGACACGGTCGAGAGTACGCCTCTCTCAAGAACTCGTCAATGCATTTTGAATATGCTCTTGACAATGACATCAGTTGACGCGATAGTACCAGTTGGAGGCAGAGCTATATGTCTCTTAGTCATCAATCAGTCACGGAACGCGGTCGTGCGTGACCAGGGATTTCCGTCGATAGCCGCATGTCACGTACAAGATTCCCGCGGTCGCCACTTGAGCGTCAACACTTTTCAGTGCACGTGTAACATGAGCGACGGGAGCCAAAGCCCATCACAGATGAGCTTTTTCTAAATGCAG
>JAYVVY010000224.1:0-3235 GCA_043786575.1 Ilumatobacteraceae bacterium | reverse complement strand
TTGAGGTCATGAATCCGGTCATTCGTCGATGAGCGAGCCGAAGGCCAGCGTGCCGCCGACACCGAAAACTACGGCGAACAGTGCCAGCAGGCCAATCCAAGGCCATCCGTCACTCGGCGTCGCATTCTCGGTACCGAGTGCTGCTTCGGTCGCCCGAGTTGCACCGATGAGAACGGGTGCCACAACCGGGAGCATCAGGAGCGGAAGCAAGGTTTCGCGCCCTTTGGCCCCGGCAGCGAGACCGCCATAGAGCGTACCGACGAATGCCAGCCCGATGGTCGCGGCCAGGTAGGTGGTGACCAACAACACGATGCCGCCGGCAACGATCTCGGTCTTGTAGAGCACCACGGCGGCAGCCAGCAACATCAACTCCAACACAGCGAGCTGCGCGGCGAGCGCCATTGCCTTGCCCAGGAAGATGCCGCCGGGTCGCACTCCGGCCACCTGTAACGCGTCGAGCGCGCCGTCGGCCGTCTCCACCGCGAACGCGCGCTGCACGATCACGAGCAGGCTGAACATCGTTGCCAGCCACACCAGACCGGGCGCCACGCGGGTGAGCACCTCGTCGTTATCGAGTGCGAACGCGAACATCACCATCACCAGCGCCGCAAATGGCAGCACCTGATTGATGACAACGCGGCTGCGCCACTCGACGCGCAAGTCCTTGCCCGCGACCAGCCGAGCGATCCGCCACGTGTTCATTCAGCCACCCGCCGCACCTGGCCGCCGACCACTTCCACCACGCGTGTTGCCAGTGCACCTGCTCGCTCCAACTCATGGCTGGCAACGATCACGGTTGCGCCCGCTGCCGCCGCCGCGCGCAGCGTGACATCGAGGTCGTCGCGGCCGGTCGCATCCAGCCCGGCGTGGGGCTCGTCCAGCAGCCACAGCTCGGCCCGCCGGGCGACCAGGCAGGCCAGTGCGGTACGACGACGCTGGCCGGCACTGAGCTTGGCGACCTGCACATCGGCCAACCGATTGGCCAGGCCCATGCGCACGAGCGACGCGTCAATTTCGTGTTGCGAGGCGCCGACCGTCGCACCCCAGAAGCGCACGTTGTCTGCAACGGTGAGGTCGGCGTACAGGCCGTTCGAGTGGCCAAGGAGACCCACCCGATTACGCACCGACGTGCGGTCAGCCACGAGGTCGCAGCCCAACACGGTGGCGGTTCCGCGCTCCACCGGTAGTAGGCCGGCGCACAGTCGCAGCAGGCTGGTCTTACCGGCACCATTCGGCCCACGCAGTAGCAGGATTTCGCCACGATCAACAGTCAACGAGGCGCCCGCCAGGGCTGGAAAACTGCCCAGCACCGCCACCACGTCGACCAGGGCGACGACCGGCTGCTCAACGGAATCCATGAGAGCGCAAACGCTAACGGACCACCCATGATGTTCGGCGCTCGAGGTGCCGGTGTCGAGCCCCGTGCGGGAGACTTGGGTCATGCGACCACAGCGAATCGAACCGGGCCCGGGGCAAGAGAGCGTGTGGGACTACCCGCGGCCGCCGGTAGTTGTGCCCTTCAAGGGGCGCGTACGAATCGTGCACGCGGGGGCCGTCGTGGCCGATACCACCGCAGCCTGGCGTGTGTTGGAGACCAGCCAACCGCCAGCGTTCTACTTGCCACCAATGGACATCGAGCTGGGCCGGATGCGAGCGACGTCGTCGACAACGTGGTGCGAGTGGAAAGGCTCGGCCGCCTACTGGCAACTCGACGACATTGCGGACGCCGCGTGGAGCTACGCCCACCCGACGCCGACATTTGCAGCGATCACCGGGCACCTCGCCTTCTACGCGCAGAAGGTCGATGAGTGCTGGGTCGACGACGAGCGGGTGCAGCCGAACCCCGGCAACTTCTATGGCGGCTGGATCACCTCTGCCGTGGTCGGGCCATTCAAGGGCGCGCCGGGCACGATGGGCTGGTAGCCGCGACCGGCTCGCGCCAAGGCTGGTTGACGGGCGGGGTGACAGCCGTAGCTGTGCCCTGGCGAGATAGCGTCATCGCCCGTGACAAGCGGCGCCGACGATTCCATTCCAAACGGCGGCGCACCCCCACCGTCACCGAAACGACCCAAGCGAGTGCCGTACTTCAAGCGGCCCAAGCAGCCGCGTGATTGGCGCTGGGTGGTCGGGGGCATCGGCAAGACGCTGATCACGCTGGGACTGCTGATGTTCGCGTTCGTCGGCTACCAGCTCTGGGGTACCGGCATCGAGACAGCTCGTGCGCAGAACAGCCTGGAGTCGCAGTTCGAAGCGAGGATGCAGTCGACCACGACCGTGTCGAGCACTACGACCACCACCGCAGTCACCACCGATTCTCAGCCGCTACCCACTCAGTCGACAGTTGCCGCTTCCACCACCGTCCCGGTTGCCCCCGACGCCCCGCCAATCGCGAACGGCGAGGGCATTGCCCGATTGCAGATTCCAAAGATCGATCTCGACTGGATCGTGGTGCAGGGTGTCGGCAAAGACGATCTCGCGAAGGGCCCGGGACATTTCCGTGAAACACCAATGCCAGGGCAGCTGGGTAACGCTGCCATCGCCGGCCACCGCACCACCCACGGTGCGCCCTTTGGCGACCTCGACGAGCTGGCGCCCGGCGACTTGATCACAGTCATCATGGCCGACGGGTCAGGCACCTTCGTCTACTCCGTGACGGGCACCGTGATTGTCAGCCCCAGCGAGTACTCCGCCGTTATTCCTACGATCGACTACACCGTCGCCACGTTGACCTTGGCAACCTGCCACCCGGAGTACACGTCCGAGAAGCGAATGATCGTGCAGGCAGTGTTGGTTCCCGAACAGAGCGGCCAGGTCATGGCGCCGCCCGCCACTACCCTGCCACCCGAGCCCGAGCTGACGCTGCCGCCGGAAGACCCCGAAACGACGCTGCCCACCAGCACGGGTGCCGGCGGAGCAACGACTGACACGGCAACAAACACGGCAACAAACACGGCGCCGACAACGGTCGTTGATACCACAGTCGTTGATGCTGCGGCCGACGGCACGATCACCGAGGACGGGCTGAGCGGGGGCTGGTTTGATGACTCGGCGGCCATTCCGCACGTCATCGCGTGGGGAATGCTGCTGCTGGCCGTCGGCATTGGTTCGTACTACGTGGGCAAGGCCAGCAAGCGGTTGTACGTCAGCTTCATCGTCGGCTTCATCCCGTTCGTGGTCGTGCTCTACTTCTTCTTCGAGAACGTCAACCGTTTGCTTCCCCCAGGCTTGTGAGCCC
>JAYVVY010000223.1:0-8356 GCA_043786575.1 Ilumatobacteraceae bacterium | reverse complement strand
GCCAACTACTTCGAAACTCGGTTTGTGCCCGACGAGCGTCGCCGGGTGATCTGGCAGCACATCGCTGCGTATCTGGCCCGTTGGATGCCCGTCGACGGCGCGCTGCTGGACCTTGGTGCGGGCTACGCCGACCTGGCCAACGCCGCCAAATGCGCCACCCGCGTGGCGTTGGATCTACGCACCGATCTTGCCAAGTTCACCGATCCTGCTGTGCAGGCAGAAGTGGGCGACGTCACCGACTTGTTGCGCTTCGCTGACGGCACCTTCGATGCGGTTTTCGCCAGCAACCTGCTGGAACATCTTGACTGGCCACAGCTGGAGCGCTGCGCTGATGAAGTGCGCCGGGTGCTGAAGCCGGGTGGCCACTTCATCACCGTTCAGCCGAACTTCCGGTTGGACCCCAAGCGCTACTTCGACGATTTCACGCACCGCACCATTTTCACCGATGAGTCGTTGCCCGACTTTCTGGCCAGCCGCGGCATGCCATTGGCGCATCGAGAAGCGCGTTTCTTGCCATTGACAATGAAGTCGCGGCTTTCGTTCGGGCACCGGCTGGTGCCGCTGTACCTGCGGCTGCCCTACCGGCCGCTGGCCGGGCAGATGCTGGTGGTCGCCCGTCGCGACTGAAATGCCACGGTACGCTCAACCTTCAGGACGGACAGACCGATAACAGCGGGCAGAAGCTGGAGGAACGTCTCAATGTCCAACCGATTTGGTCGCGCCGCGATGGTGCTGATGGCAAGTGTGCTGGCGACAACTGTTGGCGTCATTGGTCAGGTCCCGCAAGCGGGAGCCGCCAGTTTCTCGTTCTCCATCGCTACTGGTGGATCCATCGGCAACGTGGGCATCGATGCCATCGGCGGCGGCTACGGCGGTGGCGGCGAATACGACTCCTACCTGCGCTGGGGTAGTGACGGCGGCATCATGAAGATGACCATCCAGCAGGGCTACTACCAGGATGCCCCGGGCGCCAATCCATTCGTGATCGCAGGCTCACCATCGTCGCTCCGCCTGGAGCTGTACCCGAAGCCCACAGGAAATGTCTCCAGCACCTACGACATCTGGACCGGCAATTTCGGCGGTGCTGCGGCGCAACGCGAGAGCAGCACTGGCTACAACTTTGGCAACGTGCCGCTGCCCACCATCGGGGTGGATGACGCGTTTCGTATCCAGGGCGACGTTGTCTCCGCAACGCCCGTGGCCGATGGCCGGGTACAGGTCGACATGTTTCAGATTCCATGTGGCTACCCCGACACGTGCGTCGACACCAAGTACACCAACACCGGTACCTCGGTCGGCGCGTTCGCCAGTGGGGTCAGCAAGGGGAGCCACTGGAGTGGCAGCGTGGGCTGGCCGGGCCACTATCTTGTCTTCGCCGAAGACAAGGCCACCGGCCGCAAGGTGCGCGGCTTCATGGACATCGCCAGTGGCCAGGTTCCGGCGCTCGACCTCGACGTTGCGTGCTTCGGCATGCTGACGTGTATCTACGACTTCGGCAATGTGCCGGTGCCGTCAGGTGGGTTCCATCCGATCAGCCCCACTCGCATCCTCGACACCCGCTTCGCCCTGGGTATCGATAACGGACCACTCAAGCCCGGTGACGGACGCCTCGGCGATCCGAACCCGGTCAACCGTCGCGCTGAAACTCGCAACCACGAGCTGAAGGTCACCGGTGTCGGCGGAATTCCGTCGTCGGGTGTGTCTGCCGTGCTGCTCAACGTGACCAGCGTTGCGCCGGTCAGCTGGGGGTACGTGTCGGTCTCGCCGCGCCCCGCTGGGGTCGGTGACGTCTTCGACGACCAGGCCACCTATGGGGCGCTGCCGAGCACCTCCAACCTGAACCTCACCGCTGGCGAGACGGTACCCAACCTGGTCCTTGCGCGAGTGGGCGCCGGTGGCACGATTCGTTTCACGTACGCAGGTTTTGGGCCAATGCATGTGATTGCGGACGTCGCCGGCTGGTACGACACCGGCGCACCGGGCGTGCTGCAGGGCGGCCTCGGCTTCACCGGGCTCGCGGCGCCAGCGAGGTTGCTGGACTCCCGCAACGGCATCGGCGACACCATCGGGCGCTTTCACCATGGGGACGATCGAGTACTGAAGGTGGCAGGCGTCGCTGGAGTGCCCGCCGACGCACAGTCGGTGGTGCTGAATGTCACCGCGGCCGGGTCGGAGGGCATCGGCTTCGTGACGGTGTACCCAGACGGACAGGCACGCCCGAACGCCTCCAATCTCAACGCAAATCCGGGCCAGACACGCTCCAACATGGTCGTGGTCAAGGTGGGGGCTGTCGGCAACATCCGCCTTGCAACGTTGCTGACCGACACCGATCTGATCGTCGACATCCTCGGCTACTACAGCAGTAAAGGTGGCAAAACCACCGCAGTCGATCCTGTTCGTGTCGTCGACAGCCGCATCGGCCTGGGAACGCGGCAGGCGATCTTCGGCCCGCACGAGGCTCGTAATGTTCAAGTCGCCGGGGTTGGGGGAGTGCCTGCCAACGCAACGGCGGTGATGTTGAACGTCACCGCCGTCGATACTGACAGTTGGGGGTGGCTGACCGTGTGGCCAGCGGGCCAAACGCAGCCGGCATCATCCAACCTGAACTGGTTCACCGGGAAGATCGTGCCCAACATGGTCATGGTCGCGGTCGGGGCCAACGGACAGATCTCGATCTACAACGACCTCGGGCACGCCAGCGTCCTCGTCGACGTCTTCGCCTACGTCACCTGACCGCTGCGGTGCTCCTGGCGCGGGCTGCTGTGTCGCGGAGGTGGGTGGTGAACACCTCGTGGGAGAAGTCTTTGGCTCTGGCTTGCGCGCTGGCAGACATGCTGGCGCGTAGGTCTGGGTCCTCGATGAGGTGACGGCTGAACTGCACCAGTTCGTCCGGCGTGTGCCAGTGGTAGCCGTCGATGCCGTGGCGCACAATCTCGGCCGGCCCGGCTGCACCGAAGACCACCGGAACTGCGCCGGCGGCCATTGCCTCAACGACCGCGATGCCAAAGTGCTCGAAACGCTCGGGGTGCTCCTCGGGGTCTTCGCCGAACCCCCCGCCGTGCCAGAAAATACTTGCTGCCGCCAACGTGTCCTGCACCAGCGAGCGGGGAGCGTTGAAGTGAACATCTACGTGGTGCCCGACAGCGCCGCGGCGCACCGACAGTGCGTACTCGCGACTACTGGCGTCGGCCCCGCCAACCAGCTCCAGCCGCCAACCGGTGGCCGCGGGCTGCTCCATCGCCACGAATGCGTGCAGCAAGTCAAGCTGCCTTTTGCAATGACCGAACTTGGGATCGAAGAACCGACCCAAGCCGGCAATCGTGTTCGTCTTCTCGCCGGGCAAGACCTCGGGCCGCACGGGTGGATACAGCGTCTCTGACGGAACATTCCACAGCCGTGTCACCCAGCCGGCGGTGAATGTGGAGTTGGCCAGGAACGTGGTGTAGCTACTGACCCAATCGATGTTGCGGGTCCGCCGTTCGAAGCCGGCATGAATGCGCTGCAGCTTGCCGTCCTTTGCGCGGCGCAGAACGCTGGCACCTCGGCCGGCCACCGCCTGCGTGACACGTTGGCGGGTGGTCTGTGGTTGCCCGGGGAAGTGCACGTAGTACAAACCGGCGGCCGAGTGGTTCACCGCCGAGCTGAGGTAGGTGGTGTTGATGAACAGATCGAAGTCGGCGCTTGCCGCCGACGCGGTGAGGTCGTCGACCACTCGCTGGTAGCCGCACCCGGTGAGGTCCACACCCAGGCGCGCAATCGTGGTGTCGATATCGATGGGCTCGGGCCCCAACAGAACGACCTCGTGGTCGCTCATCAGGGCCTGCGCAATGGCGCCCGCCACCTGCTCGCCGCCACCGTACGTGCTCCAGTAGAGGTTGTAGACGGCCGCTCGTGGGCGAGTGTGGGGCTTGGGAGTCACTTGGTCACCTCCCACGACATCAGCGATGAACGGTCGACAGGCGGTGCGGCAGCGCGTCGGTCGTGCAACATCGGCCGCAGCTCGCGCAGGTAACTGACGACGACCTTGCGACGGTGCGCCGACTCGTGGCGCTCGGGCATCTGCAGCCGTAGCGGCCGAAGGATGTACGCCGACAACATGCAGCGAGCGAACCGTCGAACCTCACCAAGACCGGCTCGTGCGGCAAGCCGGGCCGGAGCATTCTTGGCGAGCACGAGCAGGCGATTCCGCTCGGTGTAGAAACGAAACACGGGCGAGCCGACACCAGATGATGCAGCGTGGCGATGGCGCACCACTGACGTTGGTTCGTAGAGGTACCGCCACCCCTGCAACCGGCCGCGCCACGACAAATCGGTGTCCTCGTAATAGAGGAACAAGCGCTCGTCGAACAGGCCGACCGTGTCGAGATAGTCGCGACGCAGCAGCACTGCGCCGCCGCACCACGCGAAGACCTCGGCAGGTTCTTCGTACTGCCCAAGGTCGCGTTCGAGAAAGCCGCGATCGCCACCGAAACCACCGCGGTAGAGGTTCGAGCCGACGTTGTTGATCACGTCGAATGGCTCATCGCCCAGCCGAATGTCGAACCACGTGCGCTCGGGGCCGATGTCAAGAGTGTGCGTTTCGGTCTCGGTGGTGATGGTGACCACCCGCAAATCCGGACTGCTGAGCCGTAGCGACACGACCTTCGGCAGCGGCTTGCCCGGCTGGATTGCAATGCGGATGGAGCCGCGGGCTCTGCTCCAGCGGGCGATCTCTTCGTCGTATTCCGAGTTGGGTAGTTCGGGCCCGTAAAAGTCCTCATCGAATGACACACGGCTGTCGGCGCGGACCCCGTCGATACGCATCGCGGAGACCCGCACGCCAAGGTCGCGTGGGTCGTAGCGGTTGATCTTCGCTGCGCCCGGAACCGACACTTCGATGCCCAGATAGCGGTCCGAGAACAGCATCTTGGCGCTGACGGCGCCGATGTCTGGCGCGGACTGGGCCACGGCTACCAGCGGCCGCAGCCAGCCCGGCTCGACGGTGGCGTCGTTGTTGACGAGCGCCACGAACTGATGCTCGCCGGGAAGGCGCATACCCAGGTTGCAGCCGCCAGCGAACCCCAAGTTCTCCAGCGGCTCCAGGAGACGAATAGTGGGGTAGTCGGCGCGAACACGATCAGCGACATCGTCCAGCGAGCCGTTGTCGACGAGCACGATTTCCATCCGCTCAGTCGGCCAGTCGCTGGCAAGAAGCGACTCGATGCAATCGATGGTCATCTGCCCGCCATCGAAGGAGAGCACGACAACGCGCACGAGGGGTGTGTCGGCAGGGTTCATGAGCGCCCCGATGCTAACGAACGTGCGGCGGCAACCGGCGGCGCGCTCAACGCAGCTCGTCGGTCGCGTCGAGCCACGCGAGCAACGCGACGGCGTCGCCCGCTGCGTTCGACGACAGCCCCAGCGAGAGGTGCGACGGAGCCGTTGCCTGGCGGCGGCCTGCGCCGGTGGTCTCCACCGTCACGATCTCGTCGAACAGGGAACGATGCACGTATCGCCCAAGCGCCCTTGCCGGGAAGCGCAGCGGACTGGAACCAATCGGCCGCGCACTGCCGTCATTGTCCACGAGCAGATGCAGCTCGGGTGCCGTTGGCAACCCCTCAAACGCGTCAGCGAGTGCGGTGTTCGCGAGCCCGCTCTCCGACTCGTCGAATCGGCCCATCAGCGCGACTCGCCGCGTTGGGGGCCGCAGCTCACGGTGCTGGCGCGGCCCCAGTTGCGCCATCGCGCCAATCGCAGCCCGTGCCGTGTTGGCCCACGTCCAGCGCTCCACTGCGCGACGGCCCGCGGCGAGCAGCAATTCGCGATGGTCGTCGTCCGTCAGTGCCCGCTCCACGGCTCGCGCAATCGACGCCGTGTCGAATGGATCGAACTCCGCCTCGGGTTCGGCCAAGACTTCCGGTAGCGACGAGATGGCGGAGGTAATCACTACGCAACCGCACGCAGCGGCCTCCAGCACCGGTAGCCCGAAGCCTTCCTCCGTTGAGGGCATCACGGCGAGCACCGCCACCTGATGTAAGGCAACGATCTCGTCATCGCTGATTCCGCCGGTGAAGGTCACGGAGGCTGCGACATGGGCGTGGCTGGCCCGCTGCTGCCATTGCTGGAGCAACGTGTCGTCGACCGCCCCGATGATGACCAGATGATGGCCGTCTCGGACGGTCGCATCCACGATGCCCCATGCACTGATCATTCGTTCCGTGTTTTTGCGACTGTCGGTACCCGCCACCATCACGACGATGTGGCGTCGGTCGTGGGGGAGTACTGCGTGCAGGTGACGCCATGGATCTGTGTCCGCCAGCTTGAACTGCGCCTCGACTCCCGCCCCGATCGTGGCGATTCGACCGCGTGGAAACTGCAATTCGTCAGCTGCGGTCTCGGCGGCGAACTCGGAGATTGCGAGAAGGGCGTCCAGGGTGCGCGTCAGTACCCCGCGCAACAGCACCTGCGCTCGCGCCGTCGGGCGTGTCTGGTACTGCAATGGGTACCGCTCTGGAATCACGTCGTACATCACCGCCGCAACAGGGATGCCGGCCTCGGTGATGATGCGTGGTATCGGGTCGAGCGGAATCGGATGCAGCATCAGCTGTGTGGCCAGATACCACGTGCCGGGCACCGTGAATTCGCGCACCACCCCTGGGCTCCACCGTCGCAGGGGCAGCTGCGGAATTGCGGCGAGCAGCAGTTCCGCCTCCGCATCCGACTCGTACAGCGCGACGACCGGTGCACCCACTTCCATCAGGCCGCCGAGTAGACCAATCGTGTATCGGCCGATTCCTCGATTGCGGGCCGTCGGGTGGTCGACCGGCCGGGCGTCTACCAGGAGGTGGCGAACCTCACCCATCGCGACGCAGGTTGGCGAGGGTGTGCTGCAACTCGCTGAGTTGCCGCTCGATGACCTGCGCCGCGCCGATCGAGGTGTCGGCATCCAGGCGCAGCCGCTCGGCAAAACCGACGAACAACGGCAGCGCGTCCTCGGCGCCGGCGTGCACGTCATGATTGAGCTGCGTCACGGTGTGATTGGTGGCCGGCACCAGAGTCACGATGATGTGATTCATCTCGTCCACCACCTGGCGGAGCGCGGCCACTTCCGCCGGGAGCGCGGCGAAGGCGCGCAGTCGACGAGTGAGCCCTGAGATCGATGCCATGGACACGACGTTAGCCCGATGGGCGCGCGGTAGACCCTCGTTGGCCGAGGAGCCCGCGGGCTACGCTGCCGCAGTGCAACGATCTGTGCCAACTGTCCTTCGGCGGGTCAGCCGGTTCGTTCCCGAAGTGTGCAAGCAGGCACTTCGTCCGCTCGGCCGCCGCCTTGGCGTTGTTGCTCCCGCACAGTGGTGGCAGCTCAGCCACCGTTCGCGTCTCGGTCGGCTGCGCGCCGATGCACCCGCCAACTGCAACATATGCGGCTGGTCGGGCGATGCGTTCCTGGGCAGCCACCACGTCGAGTCGGCCACGTGCCCGCAGTGCGGGTCGGTGGCGCGGGACCGTTTCCTGCTGTGGTGCGCAGCAGAACGAGGCGCGTTACGCCGCAAGGTGCGCGTGTTGGAGACCAGCCCGCGGATGGGCGACGAATACCGCGAACTGATGCGTCGCCACTTGAACTACCGCGCAAGCGACTTCGATCTTGGTGCACACCGCGCTGACCTGCAGATTGATCTGCAAGCCATTGCACTGCCCGACGCATCGCTCGATGTGGTGCTCACGCCGCACGTGCTGGAACACGTTCCCGAGACGAAGCGCGCGCTGGCCGAGCTGTACCGAGTCATGTCGCCGGGCGGCCGCGTCTTCTTGCAGGTGCCGCTGCTGCACGGCGAGACCGCCGCCCCGACAACCCCCGAGTTTCACGCCGACAACACACCGGTGTTCTGGAACTTCGGCTGGGACCTCATCGACATGGTGCGCACCGCTGGGTTCACCGCGACCGCGCTGGTGACCGCCAACTTTGCCGCCGTGTTGACGGGAGAGGTTCCACCGCCAGAACCCGACGGCGACATCTTCGACGTCGTTGACATGGTGCGCCATGCGCGGCCTGGCGACCTGACGGTGATCGCGACCGACGCACAGTCGACGGAGATGGGCTGGCTGCCGTCGCACCAGTTCGTGACGTGGGAGTGCCGCAAGTAGTAAGTCAGCGAGAGTCACGAGCTGCTGTCTGCAGACCTGCCGCGGCAGATCACGGCGTAGGCGATGTCGTCGGGGGCGTTGGTCGGCATCGTCAATGAAAGCGCGTGCGAGATCTCCCGGGCGGTGCCGCCGTGTGCCGCTAGCACCCGTTCGCGTACGTGCGCTAGACCGCGGTCGAAATCCCGCTCATGCTCGACGAGTCCATCGGTGTACGCAACGAGCACCGAGCCTG
>JAYVVY010000222.1:0-4104 GCA_043786575.1 Ilumatobacteraceae bacterium | reverse complement strand
CGCGATCATGCGCACGACGACGACACGATGCACCCGGTCACGCAGCAGCGCCAGCTCTTTACCGCCCGAGTGCCTGCGGCCCTGCGCGGCCTCAACAGTGAAGTGGTGGGCGGCGCCCTGCGGGTCACGTGGGACATGCTGGAGCCCTCGTCGACGTTGCCAGTGAGTTTTCTTGCCACTTACCGTCATCCGCGCACCGCCCGAGCCGCCGTTGACGTGCCGGTCACGCTCTGGAGCGCCGCCTCGCTGACTCTCCCGACGGTTCCGTACGACCTTGTCATGAACACCGATGCCGGTCTTGCCCAATGGCTCACCAACACGCTGCAGTACGGGTTCTGTCTGGTGATGGGCACACCGGCAACGTCGGCCGCCACCGAGGCACTGATCCGCCGCGCCGGGTACATACGGGAGACCATCTTCGGGGGGTTCTGGGAGTTCCAGGCCGACATGTCGAAGGCGGACACTGCGTACTCCACGCTCGAACTGCGCGGCCACACCGACGGGACCTACAGCAACGACGCCCCAGGCAGTCAGTTGCTGCACTGCCTGGAGTTCGTCGGCACTGGCGGCGACAGCACCATCGTCGACGCGTTTGCCATTGCCCGTCGCATGGAGGCTGAACACCCCGACCTGTTCGAGGTGTTGTCATCGGTCGTCGTGCCAGGGCAGTACATCGGCGATGGTGCCCACCTGATGGCGGCTCGGCCCGTGTTCCGCCACGACCACACCGGCCGCCTGGTGCAGGTCTCGTTCAACAACTACGACCGAGCGCCCTTCCTGTTGGAAGAAGCAGACATGATCGCCTTCTACGACGCGGTTCGCGCCTTCGAAGACCTGGCCAACGACCCGGCGATGCAGTGGCGCCATGTGCTGCAGCCCGGCGAGGCGTTGTTGTTCGACAACTGGCGCGTGTTGCACGGCCGCGCCGCCTACACCGGGCTGCGACGGATGTGCGGCGGCTATCTCAATCGCGAGGACATCGAAAGTCGCCTCCGCCAGCTCGTGTAGCCGCGCTTGGCGGACTAGGCAAGGTACTGCAGCCGTACGCTGACCAAATGAGTCTCGACGAACTGATCGCCCGGTTTGACGTCAGCGACCCCACGTTCATCGCCAACCCGTACCCAGTGTTGAACGACCTTCGTGAGGCAACCCCGATCTACTGGAATCAAGCAGCCGGCCACTGGGTGATCACACGCTTCAGTGATGTGCACGAGACGTTGCGCGATCGACGGCTCGGGCGTAGTTACACCCATCTGTTCTCGCACGCAGCGTTAGGCCGCGCAGAGCCGGACTCGCGTTGGGCGGCATTCCAGCAACACGAGCAATGGTCGTTGCTCTGCCTGGAACCGCCGGACCACACACGAATCCGTCGACTTGTGGCCAAGGTGTTCACACCCAAGTCGGTCACTGCAATTCGGCCGGCGGTGCAGGGTTTTGCTGATGAGTTGCTCGACGTGTGCCGTGAGCGGGGCGAGTTCGAGCTGTTGCGCGACTACGCCCAGCCGTACTCGGTGGCGGTGATCTGCTCGATGTTGGGCGTGCCGCGCGACGACACGCAACTGCTCCTCGACTGGAGCCACGCGATCGTGAAGATGTACGAGCTGAGCACCACCGACGAGGTGCGCACGGCCGCAAACACGGCAGCGGAGGAGTACATCGCCTACACGCGCGCTCTCATCGCCGAGAAGCGACGCAACCCCGACGGCCTGCTGGTTTCGGAGTTGGTCCGAGTAGAGGACGAGGGCGACACCCTGACGGATGACGAAATCATCTCCACCACGATGGTGTTGGTCGAGGCCGGCCACGAGGCGACGGTCAACACCCTGGGCAACGGCCTGCGGGCGATCATGCATCACCCGGGGGAGTGGGAGCGGGTGGTCTCGGGTGGGGTCACTGCTCGTACTGCGGTGGAGGAAATGCTTCGTTGGGACCCGCCGCTGCACCTCTTCGAGCGATGGGTCTTGGAGGAGGGTGTCGTGATCGCCGGGCAGCCAATTGAGGTCGGCCAAGAAGTAGCAATGCTGTTCGGCGCGGCGCAACGCGACCCCCGCCGTTTCGACACTCCTGACAACTTCGACATCGGTCGCGGCGACATGGCGCACATCGGCTTCGGCGGCGGCATCCATTTCTGCGTCGGCGCCCCTCTGGCACGCCAAGAGATCGAGATCTCAGTCGCCGGCCTGGCCGTCAGATTCCCCGCGATGCAGCTGGCTGCGGAGCCGACCTACGAACCCAACTTCGTCATCCGCGGCCTCACCGCTCTCCACCTCACGGCCTGAATCCAGAGACTCATCTCATTGGCGGTTGAGGGTGCGCTCGACGCGGCGCAGGACTTCAGCGACGGCTTCCTGCGTTGTTTGGAAACTGGTGACGAAGCGGATCACACCGCTGCCCATTTCGTAAAACAACAGTCCTTCGTCGGCGAGAGCCTTCGCTACGGTGTCGCCGACGCGCGCGAACAACATGTTCGCCCTAGGCGGCACGAGAAGCTCCACTCCAAGCGTTTCGAGGCCGACACTCAGAGTCGACATCGCAGCGTTTGCATGGCCCGCCAGGCGTAGCCAGAGATCGTCGGTGAGGTAGGCAACCAGCTGCGCCGATTGATAGCGCATCTTGCTGGCCACGTGGCCAGACCGTTTGAGACGGAAGGTGAGCTGCTCTGCCACGGCAGGGTCGAAGCAGACGATGGCGTCGGTGCTGAGTGCACCGTTCTTGGTAGCGCCCAGCGAGAATGCGTCGACACCGGCGGCGGTAATCAGCTCCGCCGGCGTGGCGCCCACTGCAATCAACGCATTGGCGAGGCGGGCGCCGTCAAGGTGCATGCGCAGGCCGCGGCTGTGTGCGAGCGCAGCCAAAGCGGCCACCTCGGCCGGTGAGTACACCGTGCCGAAGTCAGTGGGGCACGTCACGGACACCACCGCCGGCTGCGAGTGGTGCCCATCGCCCCACAGTGTGGTGTCGAATGCGTGCTGCACGCTTGCTGGTTGCAGCTTGTAGTCGGCACCGGGCAGACCGCGCATCACGGCGCCGCCGCTGAACAGCGACGTGGCACCGCCCTCGTTGGTGAAGATGTGGGCCGTCTCGTGACACAGCACGCTGCCCCACGGCGGCAGCAGGGCCGACAGCGCCAAAGAGTTGGCCGCGGTGCCGCTGACCACTGGGAACACGTCTGCCGCTGGCTGCCCAAAGACGTGACGCACCAGTTCGCGCAGCTGGGTGGTGATGGTGTCGCTGCCGTACGCGAGGGCCGACCCCTCGTTGGCCTGAACTATCGCTGCAAGAATCTCCGGTGCAACGCCAGCGGCATTGTCGCTGCGCAGCTCGATGGGTGCATTCGTCGGCGTGCTCATGGTGGTGACTCTACGAGTGCTGTGGTGACAGAACAGATGTCGCCGTGAATCGTGCATTGTTGACAGCGGCAGTGCCGCGCGGGGCAGACTGCACCCGATGCCCAGCCGCCGCCGTCCAAAGTCGCCAACGAACTCAGCCGCGTCGTCGCGCTCGTCGGCAACGAGCGCAGCGCCCGCCACGCCCACAGCGGCGGCGCCGACCGACGTCGAGCGCTTCGCCGCTGCGCTCAGGGATTCCGAGAGAGCAGACCGCGCCGCAAAGTCGCGTCAACAGCAGCAGCGCGCAGATGCGGCACTACTTGCCGAACAGGCAGCTGCCAAAGCGACTGCGCTAGCAGCCGCACGTCGAGACCTCGAGCGAGCGGTCGAGGGCGTCCGCGCGGCAAAAAAGATTGGTCGTGGCCGCTCCGAAGCCGACCAAATCTGGAAGGTCGCCAAGGCATTTGTGATCGAACTGGAAACGGGCACGCCACCGTCGTGGGCGCCACAGCCAGCGGAGCCCCCCGAGTCGCTCGATTCTGCCGCGCAACCCCAGCCTGATGACGAGGCGGTGTCAGCCGAAGTTGGCGGCGAGCGCGATGGACGCGCCGTCGAGGTGGCCGCGGACATCGAGTGACGCCGCAACCAGTTCGCTCGCAGCTGCCCGCTCGTCGGCCGTTGCGCAAACGGCACGCAGCACGGTGTCCGCGAAGAACTCGAGCATCACAATGGTTGCCGCGTCGCTGATTTCGCCATTGGCGTCCGACTTCGTCCG
>JAYVVY010000221.1:0-5027 GCA_043786575.1 Ilumatobacteraceae bacterium | reverse complement strand
AGCTTCGGCTTCGGTATTGGCGCTGCGAAACTGACGCCCCGCAATGGAACGCACAGTGAGCTCACTCGCATGACGGCGCGCGCAGCAGTCGAGATTGCGCCCGGCGTCGTCGTGATGACGAGCAGCAAGTACGACACCACCACGACGATTGTCCAGCGCGGCCGCAGCGCCATGCTCGTCGACCCGGCCTGGACGACCACCGAGCTCGACAGCATCGTCGACTGGCTGGAGGCCAACGACTGCGCTGTGACGGCCGGCTTTGCCACCCACGCTCATCACGACCACATGCTGTGGCACCCGGCCTTCGGTGACGCACCGCGTTGGGCCTCGCCGATGTCGGTGGCGATGGCGAGCGAGTGGCACGACGAGCTGACCGGCATGCTCGACGATTACCCGCCGGAATGGCCAAACCCGCTCGATGGGATCCAGGGGCTTGCCGGCCCCACGATCCCATCGCCATTCGGGTCGGATGGGGACGAGGATATTGAGCTGGTCGTCCACGATGGGCATGCCCCCGGGCACACGGCCATGTTGCTCGCTGAGCGAGGTGTGTTGCTGGCTGGCGACATGCTCAGCGACATCGAGCTGCCGCTGCCGTTCAACCCCGACGATCTCCCTGCCTATCTGAATGCGCTCGATCTGCTGGCGCCGGTGGTCCGCCGCGCGACCGTGTTGGTGCCCGGGCATGGCCACCCGACCGAGAACCCCCTGTCACGGCTGGACGCCGACCGCCACTACCTGGCTGCCGTCATCGCCGGTCGCGACCCCGACGACCGCCGCCGCGGCCTGAAGGGCATGACGGAAGCACACGCCAAGGTCGTCGAGCTGGCGGCACAACTGCGTGCATAAGGTTCAAGATGGCTGGCAGGTGGGGCAGAAGTAGCAGGCGCGGCCGCCCAGCGTCACGATCTGGACGGCGGTGCCACAGCGCAGGCAGATGTCGCGGTGGTACACGTAGGTGTTGGCGCCGCGGCGCGAACGACCTTTCGTCACCGGGAACTCGTTGCGGTCGATGGTGATGATGCGGTTGTCCTTCACGCCCTGTTTCAACATTGCGCTGATGGTCAGCCAGAGCGCCTGGAGCTCCTCTGGGCTGCAGCTGCGACCCGGCCGTGAGGGATGAATGCCCGTGACGAACAGCGCTTCAGCGCGGTAGACATTGCCGACGCCTGCCAGAACCTTCTGGTCAAGCAGCAGCGCTCCGATGGGTTGTGCACTCTTCTGTACACGAGCCACAAAGGCGTCTGGCTTGGCTCCGCGCTTCAGCGGGTCCGGCCCGAGACGGGCGATGATCGCGTCGCGATCGTCGGCGCTGCCGATGCTGCAATCGGTCGGCCCAGCCAAGTCAATGGTGCCGCGGTCCGTCGACATCCGCATACGAACTTGCCCCTGGACATCGGGTCTCTCGGGACCGAGGGCGACGCGGTATTTGCCAAAGAGGCCGAGGTGCACGTGCCCGACGAGTCCGTTCGCCCACCAGTAGAAGAGGTGCTTGCCGAAGGGCTCGATACGGTCGAGCACGACGCCGTCGACCAGGGCAGCATCGCCCTCGAACCGCCCCTGCGGCGATGAGACCCGCACTGGTCCACCAGTCAGGATCGGGGAGTGGTCCTTCGCAATTCGATGGATCGTGTGGCCTTCGGGCATGGTTCGTTGATCGTACGACCCCGTCACGTCGCGGCGCACTTCCAGCGCCTCCGCTTGGCGGCGCGCACTTCGTCAACCCATGCTCTTGAAGTGGCGGCCGACCGGCTGCTGTCACGCTCTCGGTCCGCCGGGCCCGTTGTCTGCACCACTTGGTTTCGATCAGCGACTTTTCCTGCACCAACCGGAACGTTTCTTGTCGCTGAGCAAAACGAAGAAGTACAGAGGGGGATCGAGGTGTAGCGACAGGAACCCGACGCCGACACCGAGTGGAGCATCGCGACAAACAAGTCCGGGCTTGCGTGAACGGGTACGGTGGGCGGGCCGTGAAGTTCCACATTGACGACACTGATCTGGGCACCTGCGTCAGCTGCGGGTTGTGCCTGCCGCATTGCCCAACGTTTCGCGTGACCGGCGAGGAGGCCTTGTCACCCCGTGGGCGAATTGCCGCAATCAGGGCAGTGCACATCGACGACGCCCCCGTCACACCCGAGTTCGTGTCGTTCATGGAGACCTGTGTGCAGTGCCGCGGCTGCGAGCCAGCGTGCCCGTCGGGTGTGCCATACGGGCGACTGCAGGAGGGCGTGCGTGAAACCCTCGCCGAGCAGCATCGCATCACGCCCCGATGGCAGCGCATGGGGTTCGCCGTTCTTGCGAAGCACCGCTTGCTCCTCGTTGGGTCATCACTGCTCGCCGTCGCCCAGCGTCTGCATGTGGTTCCAAAGCGAGCGGGCCTCCCGAAGCTGCCGATACGGCGCACAGAGCCAGTAGCCGCCACCGGAACCGACGTGTGGCTGTTCACCGGTTGCGTGATGGACGCCTGGTTGCGCGAGACCCACCACAGCACGGCGAAGGTGCTGGCGCACCTCGACATCTCGTTCGCACTGCCGGGCGGCGGCGGCGGTTGCTGTGGCGCGCTCCACACCCACGCCGGCCTCACCGAGAACGCACGCCACCTGGCCACGAACGTGATGGCGTCGATGCCGGGCGACGCCCCAATCGTGGTCAACTCTGCCGGCTGCGGCGCCGCACTCAAAGAGTACGGACACCTCCTCGGTACGCCCGAGGCAGCTGCGTTCGCAGCCCGTGTGTGCGATGTCCACGAACTGGTTGCCGAGCATATTGATCGGCTGCATCCGTCTCGCCGCATCGGCACGGTGATCATCCAAGACCCGTGCCACCTGCGCCACGTGCAACGCTCGCAACAGTCGGTTCGGACAGTGCTCGGCGCTGTCGCCGACATCGTTGAGCTGGACGATGATGGCCTGTGCTGCGGGGCCGGTGGCGCCTACTCAGCACTGCAGCCCCAGCTGGCAGCAGACATTCGCGAGCGCAAGCTGGCATCGCTGGCACGGGCCGGTGCCACAGCCGACGGGGGAGTGGTCGCCAGCGCCAATCCCGGCTGCTCGATGCACCTTGCCGCGGTCGGCCTGACCGTGCGCCACCCCATCGATCTGCTGGCAGAGGCACTATGAGCGGCGACTCCGCGAACAAGTACGACAACCTTGCCGAGCGCCTGGACGCAATCGCCGAGGAGCTCGACGACGTGATGTTCGATCAGCTGCGAGAGGCCTCGGCTACCCGCGGCAGCCGCCCCGTCGACGACAAGCGCCTCACCCAAGCCCGCCGAGCCATCGAAAAGGCCAGCCGCCTTCTGCGCGGCAACACCGACGACTGAACTAGATCTGGACGAGGGGGTCGCCGGCTCGGATTTCGCCGGGTTGCACGACGGTGGCGTAGCAGCCGAGGTCCTGATTCAGCTCCCGAACGATGTGGCGCAGGATTGACCGATCCGACGGCACGTCAGGGGCGACTTCACGAGTCACCATCACGCAACGAGGGCAGGTGGTGACCATCTCGATCACGGCGCCACCGAGGGAGAACCTACGGCCGACCCAGTCGAACTCGGGATGGCCGGGCAGGTCGCCGGTGTTGATGATCAGGTTCGGGCGAAAGCGGCGTACGTCGATCACTGATTCGGGAAGCGCCGCGCTCAGCGACCGCAGCGCAGAGGTCGTCATCAGCATCAGCGGGTACGCGTCGAGATAAGTACCTGGAGGCGACTCGAACTCGCCGAGCTCGGGTGGAAACTTGCTGAAGTCTGGCAGTGGCTCGTCCTCCTCACGCCCGAACATGTCGCGCAGCTCGACCATGATGTCGTCGCTGACGCCTGGTCCGCGTCGGTAGTGGTCGAGGTCGGTGGCGGGCTGCAGCGGCCACAACGACACGCTTTGGCCAAGCGAGGCGCTGAGAGCGGCGTTGACGCCGGCCTCGCTGCTGTGCACCACCGCACCGTCGGGCAGCGTGACGGTGACGCCACCGTCGACAGCATGAGCAGCGGCCAGCTGCATCAATGCGCCAATCTTCTTGGCACCACGGACACAACCAAGCACCTCGTCGCGGATGGCCCACGCTCGGTCGCCTGCCATCCCTTCGATGGTGAGGGTCGCTGTAGGTACCGCCCCTCCCATCATCGACTTCACCGGGTACTGGTAGATGGTTTCGAGTTGCATGTCAGACCTCCACGAAGGTGTTGCACAGGTCGATCAGCTCTCGCAGATCGGCGTAGGCATGTTTGGCTGCGGGCAGTGCGATGCGATGCAGATCGAGTCGGTCGTGCTCACGAAGCTCGGGCTCCGTCGGCACGACCGAATGGATGGCACCAGAGCCTGACAGATAACCGAACTTGGTGTTGATCTCGGCGAGCTGCGCCTCAGTAGGCGGGTGAAGCAGGCGGATCACCAGGGTGTCGCCGACGTAGCGCAGCGAGTCGTAATTGCGATAGAAGCCGATGACTTCCTGCACCGCCTGCTCACAGTCATCGGTGATCAGGTAAAGACCGGTGTCGGCGGCGGCAACCAAGCCGCGCTCAACCAGCTGGCGGCCGATGAAGTCGTGCACCGTCTCCCAATACGGGTCGCCGGGCGTGTCCAACAAGACGATGGGCACGGGGCTGCCCTTGCCGGTTTGTGTCAGCGTCAGCAGCTCGAAGGTCTCATCGAGCGTGCCGAACCCGCCGGGGAGGCAGATGAAACCCTTGCTCTCCTTGATCAGCATCAGCTTGCGGGTGAAGAAGTACTTCATGCTGACGTACTTGGTATCACCGGCGATGATCGCGTTGGCCCCCTGCTCGAAGGGCAGCCGAATGGACACGCCGATCGAGCGCTCTCGCCCGGCGCCCTCCATGCCCGCCTGCATGATCCCCGGCCCTGCACCGGTGATCACCATCCAGCCTTGGCCAGCCAGCAGTCGCGCCACGTCCCGAGCTGCGGCGTACAGCGGGTCGTCCTCCTTGGTGCGGGCTGAACCGAAGATGGTGACCTTCGGGAACTCGGTGGAGTGAGAGAACATTTCGAACGCGTCGCCCATCTCCTCGAGCGCGG
>JAYVVY010000220.1:0-5906 GCA_043786575.1 Ilumatobacteraceae bacterium | reverse complement strand
GCACTACACCGACATGTGCGACACCGAGTTCACCATCGAGCAGGGCAAGCTGTGGATGCTGCAGACCCGTGTTGGCAAGCGCACCGGCGCCGCTGCATTGCGCATGGCGGTCGAGATGACCCGGCAGCAGGGCAAGGGTGCTGCCAAGTGGTCTATCTCAAAACAGGAAGCCATCATGCGCGTCGGTGCCGATCACCTCGACCAGGTGTTGCACCCGCAGTTCGCCAACAAGGTGAAGGCGTTGGCCAAGGGCCTGGCCGCCAGCCCGGGTGCCGCCGTTGGCACGGTGTATTTCACCGCTGACGATGCAGTGAGCGCCGACGGCCGCGGCGAGAAGGTCATCCTGGTCCGCAACGAGACCAGCCCCGAAGACGTGCACGGCATGATGGTTGCACAGGGCATTCTCACCGCTCGCGGCGGCCTCGTCAGCCACGCCGCCGTCGTCGCCCGTGGTTGGGGTACGCCCGCCATCGTGGGCGCCGACGCCGTCAAGATCGACGGCAAGTCGTTCCATGTCGGCACCGTCGTCGTGAAGGAAGGCGATGTCATCAGTATTGACGGCACCACCGGCGAGGTCATGCTGGGCGCGATGACGCTGGCCGCCGCGGAGCCGCCGGCCGAGTTCCACACCATCCTCCAGTGGTCCGACACAGTGCGACGGGGCAAGCTGGGCGTGCGTGCAAACGCAGATACCGGCGAAGACGCTACCAATGCTCGCGAGCTGGGTGCGGAAGGCATCGGTCTGTGCCGTACCGAGCACATGTTCCTTGCGCCGGATCGTTTGCCGGTCGTGCGCAGAATGATCCTGGCCGACACGCCTGCCGAGGAAGAGGCCGCGCTGGCCGAACTTGGTCGTGTGCAGCAGATCGACTTCGAAGAGATCCTGCTGGCAATGGACGGCTTGCCCGTCACCATTCGACTGCTCGACCCACCGTTGCACGAGTTTCTGCCGTCGGCCGAAGAGCTGCGCATCAAGAAGGCCACCAAGGGCCTCACCAAGACCGAGACGGCCGAGTTGAAGGCCGCCGAAGAATGGGCAGAGCACAACCCGATGATCGGTACCCGAGGCGTGCGCCTGGGCGTCGTCAAGCCGGGGCTGTACGCAATGCAGGTGCGGGCCCTGATGGCCGCCGCTGCGTCGCTGCGCAAGAAGGGCAAGAACCCAATCGTCGAAGTGATGATCCCGCTGACGGTTACGCGCGAGGAGCTGCATCTGGCTCGCGGCTGGGTGCAGACCGAGATCGATCGTGCCGTGAAGGGCTTGAAGAACAAGCCGCACGTCACCATCGGCACCATGATCGAGACACCGCGTGCAGCGATTCGCGCCGACGAGATCGCGGAAGAGGCAGACTTTTTCAGCTTTGGCACCAACGACCTCACGCAGATGACGTTTGGCTTCAGCCGCGACGATGTCGAGAGCAAGATGATGCCCGCCTACCTCGAGCAGGGGCTGCTGAAGCGCAACCCGTTCGAGACCATCGACGTTGGTGGCGTTGGCGAGCTGGTCAAGCTGGGTGCCGCTCGTGGCCGCTCGGTCAAGAAGGGCCTCAAGCTCGGGGTGTGCGGCGAGCACGGCGGAGACCCGGAGAGCATTGCGTTGTTCTACGAAGCCGGCCTCGACTACGTCAGCTGCAGCCCGTTCCGCGTGCCCATCGCTCGCCTCGCGGCAGCACAGGCAATCATCGGCGGCTCGAAGGCCGAGACGAAGTAAGCGGTAGTGCTGGTCGCCTCAGACTCGACCCGTCGATTCGTCGACCTCGACGTGTCATCAGGTGCATGGATAGCAGCGCTGTCGATTATTGCGGCATTGCTGCTGGTCGACATCCTGGTATTGCATCGCAAGCCGAAGGTTCCCACGGTTCGTCGCGCCGCGATCGAGACGATCTCGTGGGTGCTGATCGGTTGCGCATTTGGTCTCGGCGTCATCCTGGCGTGGGGTGGCTCCGCGGGCGGCGAATGGTTCTCCGGCTACCTCATCGAGTACAGCCTGTCGATTGACAACGTGTTCGTCTGGGCGATCATTCTCGCCCACTTTGCGGTGCCCGCCAACTACCAACACCGTGTGCTGTTTTGGGGTGTGTTCGGTGCGCTCATCTTGCGCGCCGGGTTCATCTTTGCTGGGCTGGCGCTTGTCGAGAAGTTTGAGATCACGCTGGTCTTCTTTGGTGTGTTCCTGCTGTACACAGCCGTGAAACTGGTCGTCTCTGGTGACGACGATCACTCGAACCCGGCGGACAGCATCTTCATGCGGTTCGTGCAGCGCGTGATTCCCAGTACCGACCAGATGGACGGCCAGAAGCTGTTCACTCGCATCGACGGCAAACGGTTGGCCACCCCGCTGTTCGCGGTGCTGGTGTTGGTCGAGCTCACCGACGTGTTGTTCGCCGTGGACTCTGTGCCGGCGGTGCTCGCCGTCAGCAACGAGCAGTTCATTGTCTTCACATCCAACGCGTTTGCGATCATGGGTTTGCGGTCGCTGTACTTCCTACTGGCCGACATGCGCGCCCGCTTCAGCTACCTGCAGCAGGGGTTGGCCATCATCCTCGCTTTCGTCGGCGCGAAGATGATTCTGGCCTTTTTCGGCGTGCACATTGCCACCTGGTTGTCGCTGATGGTCATTGCGCTGGTGTTGCTCGCCTCAGTCGGTTTCTCTCTGCGCCAGACGCGCGTCGACACGATTTCGATACCCGAAGAACCGCCGCCGCCGGACGAGCGCTGACGCCGATTCGACGAGCAGCGTGCGCCCGGTAGGGTGCAGCGAATGGCGATTGTGGAGGAGGACCTAGAGCGGCTGCGGGCTTCGCTGGTGCTCTCCGACGTTGTGCAGCAGTACGTCGCGTTGCGCAAGGCTGGTAGCAACTGGGTGGGCCTGTGCCCCTTTCACGCCGAGCGCTCGCCATCGTTCAACGTGCGCGACCAGACCAGCCGCTATCGCTGCTTTGGCTGTGGTGCGGCGGGCGATGTCTTCAAGTTCGTGCAGGAGATAGATCACGTCGACTTCGTGACGGCGGTCGAATCGCTGGCCTCGAAGGCCGGCATTCAGCTCGCTTACACCACCGGTGAGGCGGGCGACCGAACGCGGCAGAAACGTAAACAACTGGTCGACGCAATGGGCAAGGCGGTCGAGTGGTATCACGATCGATTGTTGAACAGCCCCGACGCGCGCGCTGCCCGCGACTACCTGCGCAAGCGAGGGCTGGCGGGTGAGACCGCGCGCAACTTCAAGATCGGGTGGGCGCCCGACGAGTGGGATGCGCTCAGTCGCAACCTGGGTGTACCGGCCGACGTGTTGCGCGACACCGGCCTCGGTTTCACCAACAAGGCCGGCCGCATGCAGGATTCGTTCCGCGGTCGTGTGCTGTTCCCGATTCTGACGGAGAACGGCGAGCCGGTCGCCTTCGGAGGGCGCATCTTGCCTGGCAGCAGCGACCCTGCGAAATACAAGAACTCCTCTGAAACAGGTATCTACGCCAAGTCCAAGACGCTCTATGGGCTGAACTGGGCGAAGGGCGACATCGTGGCTGCCGATCAGGTGATCGTGTGCGAGGGCTACACCGACGTGATCGGGTTCCACCGCGCCGGGGTGAAGCGGGCGGTCGCCACGTGCGGCACCGCACTCACCGAAGACCACGTCCGCTTGCTGAAGCGCTACGCCACGCAGGTGGTGTTGGCCTTTGATGCTGATGCCGCCGGCCAGGGAGCGGCACAGCGCTTCTATGAGTGGGAAGAGCGCTACCAGGTTCGGGTCAGTGTGGCTCGTTTCCCTGATGGCAAAGACCCGGGCGAGATGAGCGTCACCGACCCTGAGGGACTGCGTCACGCTGTTGAGCAAGCGTTGCCATTCCTGGGCTTCCGTGTGAACCGTGTGCTCAATAGTCGCAAGCTGCGCTCGCCGGAAGATCGAGCGCAGGTTGCTGGCGAGGCGATGGCGTTGGTCAACGAGCATCCCAATGCGGAGGTTCGCAAGTTGTACGCGGGGCAGGTTGCGACGCACGTTGGCATCCCGCCCGCAGATCTCGTCGCGCTCGCCGCCCGTCGGGTGAAGGCACCGACGGTTCGCATCGCACCGGTTCGCCGCATCGGTGCACCGGAGAACGCCGAGTTCGTGTGCATCGCGATGTTGTTGCAGCGCTGGGACGACATTGCCCCCTGGTTGATGGAAGAACTGTTTGCCGACGAGGTGGCACGGCGTGCGTTCTTGGCCGTCGCCGAATCCGGCGGTGCCATCGAGGCCGCGCTCGAGCTGGCAGACCCGGAAGCGCGTGAGTTCTTGGAACGTGCGTCGGTCGCCGACGTCGATGCGGACCCGTTGTTGGAGTCGCGCAACTTGATTGCTGCCGCAACCCGTCGACGGTTGGCGCAGATGGTCGTCGATATTGCTCCGGATCAGCTGCCACTCATTCGTGATGCTCGGCTGCAGCTCGATGACATGGAGGATCCGGAGCGGGCCGATGTCGCGGCGGAGGCATTGCTAGGGTGGCTCCACGGGGCGAATGAAGGGGCCGAGTGAGCAACGCCGTGACCAACACGACAGCTGATGCGTCTGCATCGTCGCCTCCATACGATGGCGTCGAAGTGGGGGAGTGGCGGGCCATGGTTGCGCGCGGCTCGACGGCCGGCGTATTGCACGCCGATGACATCACGCGTGTGCTGCGCCACATCGAGCTCACCCCCGACGTATTGGTCGACGTGCATGCCACGCTCGAGGGTTTGGGCATCGCTGTGGACGATGGCATGGCCGAGCTACACGACGACACGCCGTCAGTCGGCGTCGAGCGCTCGCGCTCGGTCGAGGTGGAAGAGACCGAAGGTTTGCTTGCTCGCCGTGTTCGCCGCCGCAGCGAACGGATGAACGCAGACCGTAGCGACGTCGGCAATACCGCCGACACGGTGCGCATGTACCTCAAGGAAATCGGCCGCGTCGACCTGCTCACCATTGATGACGAGCGGCGGTTGGCCCAGGCAATCGACGAGGGCAATCGTGCCGCGGTCACGCTCGACTCGGAGCATGAGGGTGCTGTTATCGATCCGGTTGACCACCGTCGCATGATGCGCACGGTGACTGCCGGTCAGCAGGCCAAGAGCGAGCTCATCCAGGCCAACCTGCGGTTGGTGGTCAGCATTGCCAAGCGCTACAGCGGTCGCGGTATGCAGTTCCTGGATCTCATTCAGGAAGGCAACCTGGGGCTGATGCGAGCGGTCGACAAGTTCGACCACACCAAAGGCTTCAAATTCTCCACGTACGCGACCTGGTGGATTCGACAGGCAATCACGCGCAGCATCGCGGACCAGGCGCGCACCATTCGCATCCCAGTGCACATGGTGGAGAGCATGAACCGGGTGTTGCGGATGCAGCGCCAGATGCATCAGGAACTGGAGCGCGAGCCCACGCTCGACGAGTTGGCCGATCGTTGCGGGCTGTCGCTCGACCGTATTCGCGAAATTCTGCGCATCTCACAAGACCCACTGTCGCTCGATTCGCCGGTGGGGGAGGAGGACGACAGCAATCTGTCCGACTTCATTGAAGATCTCACCGCCGATGCGCCCGCCGACATGGCCACCAAGCACATGCTGACGCAGGCGGTAGAGCAGGCGCTCGGCGAGCTGACCGAGCGCGAGCAGGAGATCGTGCGCATGCGCTTTGGTCTCCAAGATGGTCAGGCCCGCACGCTGGAAGACGTGGGCAAAGAGTTCGGCGTCACTCGCGAGCGCATCCGCCAGATCGAGGCGAAGACGATGGCGAAGTTGCGTCACCCGATGCGCAGCCAGCGGTTGAAGGAGTTTTTGGAGGAGGAGTAGCAGGCGCTGTTTGCTATCCTCAACTCGCCTTTCCGAGATAGCTCAGCTGGCAGAGCGGCTGACTGTTAATCAGCATGTCGCAGGTTCGAGCCCTGCTCTCGGAGCAC
>JAYVVY010000219.1:0-2126 GCA_043786575.1 Ilumatobacteraceae bacterium | reverse complement strand
CGCAGGCATCGCGGCCTGGGTGCAGCGCACTGGCTTCCCGCTACTGCATGGCCTGGTCTGCGCGGGCGGCACGTACATCGCCGCGCAAACGGTGTTCATCGTGATCAAGCTGTTCCGCGGTGGGTCCATCAGTTGGCTTGCGGTGTTCTTCACGTTCACGGTGGTGCTCACGGCCGGCCTTGTCGGCGGTGGGTTGGGCAGCGCGCTACGCAAACGAGGGCTGGTGCCCAGCGTGGAGCGCGAGGCTCGCGGTAGCTCAGCAATCGGTCAGCACAGCGAATCTGATCAGTATGAAGATGGGGGTCTCCAATGAGTGTGCTCGTCGTTGACGTCGGTACGTCAGGCCTGCGAGCCGCTGTCATGCGCCCAGATGGTGAGATCACCGCGCTGCACTACCGCGCCTTCCCCCCGTCGTCGCCGTTCCCCGGTCTCGTCGAGTTCGATGCGGTCGGTATGGCCGCCGCTGTGTTGGAAGTTGCGCACGCGGCACTGGCAGAGGCCGGCCCGGTATTGGCTGTGGGCATCACCGCTCAGCGGGCCAGCACCGTCGTGTGGGACCGCGCCACCGGCGAGCCGGTTGGCCCCGGCCTCGGGTGGCAGGACCTGCGCACCGTTTTCGATTGCATCACAGCCAAGGCCGACCACGGCCTGCAGCTCGCGCCCAACCAATCGGCCACGAAGGTCGCGTGGCTGCTGAACACCTACGACACGAACCGCGAGCGAGACCTGTGCTTCGGCACGGTAGACACCTGGGTCGCCTGGGTGCTCAGTACGGGCAGTGTGCACGTCACCGACCACTCCAACGCGGCGGTCACCGGGCTATTGCGGCCCGACGCCACGGGATGGTCAGTGTCGGCGTGCGAGAAGCTGAACGTGCCCACCACGATGTTGCCGACCCTGGTCGATACCTCGTCAGTGTTCGGCGAGGCCAGCGCACTACCGGGCTCACCACCATTGGCAGCGCTGGTCGGCGACCAGCAGGGAAGCCTTGTTGGCCAGAGCTGTGTGCGGCCAGGCCAGGCGAAGATCACGTTCGGCACCGGTGGCATGCTCGACATGTGTACCGATTCCGGCGCCCCGTCCACGGGCAACCGAACCACTGAAGGCATCTTCCCCATCGTCGCCTGGAGCCGCAACGGCGCGCTCACCTGGGGCGTGGAGGCAATCATGCTCTCGGCCGGCACCAACGTTGAATGGCTGGTGCAGGACCTTGGCATTCTGGACAGCCCGGCGCACAGCCACGAGATCGCAGCACAATGCGAGACCACCGAAGGCGTTGTCTACGTGCCGGCGCTGATGGGCCTGGGCACGCCGCACTGGGATTACGGCGCCCGCGGCACCATGCTGGGCCTCACCCGTGGCAGTGGCCGCCCGCAGATCACCCGTGCGGTGCTGGAAGGCATCGCTCACCGAGGCGCCGACCTGGTCGACGCCGCGCAGGCCGGTACCGGCCACGACGTGCCCGTGCTGCGCGTCGACGGCGGCATGAGCGAGAACCCAACCTTCGTGCAGGCCCTTGCCAACGCCACCGGCAAGTCAGTCGAGGTCTCACGTCACACGGAAGCAACGACGGTGGGCGCCGGCTACCTGGCGGGCCTAGCCGTCGGTGTCTGGAGCGGTTTCGACGACATCGCCGACTCGTGGCACCCGCGCACCACAGTGGACCCAACCAGCCAACTCGACCGCACGCAGTGGGCCGAAGCTGTACAACGTTCCAAGAGTTGGATACCCGACCTATCGGCTCTGGACTTCTAGAGTTGCTCTGCTCACCTCCGGCCGGGAAAGCTGGGGGTGATCGTTTCGAAAGGAATACCCGAAGTGGAGATCGAAGTGACTGAGCCCGGCGCCTATGCCGCAATGACTGATGGCCGACAGCCCATAGGCCGCCGCGCTGCCGTGCGACTCGGAGCGGGCGTCGGCCTGGGTGGCGCCGCATTGTCGTTGCTGCCAATCCTCAGTGGGCACGCCGCCGCGTCGGCCACCACCGAGCCAGCCAGCACCGAGGCGGCGACCACCACAACCGCCCCGCCGCAGCGGCCCACGGCCGACGATGTGACGCTGCTCAGCTTTGCGCAGCAGGTCGAAGCCACTGCGGTCGCGTTGTACAACGAGGCACTGAAGGTGGC
>JAYVVY010000218.1:0-4787 GCA_043786575.1 Ilumatobacteraceae bacterium | reverse complement strand
GCCAACCGCCGTTGCAAGGACGTGATGACTACATCCGTCAGCGATTCGCCGGTGAGTTCTGCGAGTTCACGTGCCAGCTGGTCAGCGCGGTCGCTCTTGATGCTGAGGGCCATTCTAGAATTCTACCTATCTTTCTTCCTAGGTACTATCACTGTAGGTGCTACAGATCTCGACAGGCGTCGTAGAACTCGGACCAGTCGGAACGGTCGCGTACGACTGCTTCCAGGTACTCGCGCCATGCGACCTGGTCATGGACGGGATCTTTCACCACCGCGCCGATGATGCCAGCGGCCACGTCCGCAGCGCTGAGCTGGCCATTGCCGAAGTGGGCCGCAAGCGCGATGCCGTTGGTGACGACGGAGATTGCCTCCGCCGTGGACAGCGAACCCGTGGGCACCTTCAGGCTCACGCGACCGTCCTCAGTTGCTCCGCTGCGCAGTTCGCGAAAGATGGTGACAACCCGACGAATCTCCTCGTCGGCGGCTGGCACGGCGGGCAGCCGCAACGCGGCGCCAAGCTCCGCGACACGACGCTCGACAATCGCCACCTCCTCCTCGATGTCTGCTGGCAGCGGTAGTACGACCGTGTTGAACCGCCGACGCAGCGCTGCAGAAAGGTCGTTGACGCCACGGTCGCGGTCGTTGGCGGTGGCGATCACGTTGAAGCCGCTGATCGCTTGCATCTCGCCCCCAAGCTCGGGAATCGGCAACGTCTTCTCACTGAGCACGGTGACCAGCGCATCCTGCACATCGCTGGGCATGCGGGTCAGTTCCTCCACCCGCGCAATCGCGCCACGTTCCATCGCCCGATAGATGGGGCTGGGCACCAGCGCACCGAGGCTGGGGCCTTCGGCCAGCAGGCGCGCATAGTTCCAGCCGTAGCGAAGTTGCTCCTCGGCCGTGCCAGCAGTGCCCTGCACCAGCAGTGTGGAGTCGCCACTGATGGCAGCCGTCAGGTGTTCGCTGAGCCATGTCTTGGCTGTACCGGGAACGCCGAGCAGCAGCAGTGCTCGATCGGTGGCCAATGTCGCGACTGCGATCTCGATGAGCCGCCGCTGGCCCACGTACTTCGGTGTGAGCACCGTGCCATCGGCCAGCGTGCCGCCCAGTACGTATGTGACAACGGCCCACGGTGAGAGCCGCCAGTTGGGTGGGCGCTCACGATCGTCGACTGCGGCCAGAGCGGCAAGTTCGTGTGCGAATTCTTGCTCGGCATGCGGGCGCAGCACTGCCGACGGCTGATCATCAGGGGACTTCATGCAAGCTCCAGTTCGGTGAGCATGTGATGGCGGAGATGGGCAAGGTCGGCGAGCGCGAATGCCAAACCAATTGATGGTGACGATGGGTCGACGCGATCGATGGCCTGCGCTACCGCGGACAGCGACGCACGTTCCATGCGAGCCAACAGATTGACAAGCACGGCCTTGTGCGCGCGACCCAGCTCGGCCGACGACAACCCTGCCTGCAGTGTGCGAGCCACCTGAGCAGCAGGCGCGGACAGCAGCGAGACGAGCTCGGGCACGATCGGTAGTTCCGGCACCTCGGCCAGCAACTCGACAACCGGTGGCTGCTTGGCGGTGCACGCCAGGCGCGGCGACCACTCAATCATCCAGTCGCCCAACGGCCCAGCCGCAACCAGCGCACGGGCATGGCGGGTGGCGTCGGTGCGGTACCGCGCCAGCACAGGCGGCACCAGTTCGGGCGCAAGCCGACGGCCATTGCGCACAACCGCCAGCACCCACTCGTCTTCGAGTACCGGCCAGTTCGCGACGACGCGCCGCCACGTGCGAGTCGCCGTCTGCGGCGTGGGTGGCCGCGGGTCTGGCGCAGGTGGAGCCACCGTTGCGACGGGTGCGCCGGGCAGCAACCCAGCGCGGCGCACAACTATGCAGCCGGCCACCTGCTGCAGTAGCCGCTGCGACGGGGTGGGCTGTGGGTCGTCGGCCGCAAGGTCGGCCAACCCACCCGTCGGTGGGGTGGGCGGGTCGCGTCGATCGGTTCCCAACAGTGCGACGGTGACCATCTCGTTCCAATAGTCGTTCAGCACGAGGGGCGCATCGATCATCAGCCGGCCGCCAGAAATGAAGGGTCGGCGGTGGGCCCGAGATCGATGCCACGATCGGGCAGATGCGCGGTGAGCGGCACCATGCCGTGGGGCGTCCACTCGGCAGTGATGGGCACTGCCCTGCCCTCGCTACACGCCAGCAGCGCGCCGACGCCCGTGGCACCATCGACAAGAGGTAGCGAGCCGCCATCATCGGTGAGCATCCAGCGAGCGCCAGCGCGGGCCGGCGCCGCCAACAGGCACACCGGGTAGCGCTCGATCCACGGTTCTGCTGCCACCGCTGCGCCAACCTGGGCGCAGGCCTCGGTGACCGAGCTGCCGATGATGTCGGCCGTGGGCGCAGGCTCGGCGTGGCGCCGCCCGACCAGTACCCGCAGACCCAAGGCGCCTGGGTAGCGGAACAGGTCGGCGTGGACCTGCGTGCCCACCACCATCGACGTGTCGAGTGATTGCCCATACGCGGCGAACGAGAGCATCATCGCCCACCGGCCACTCACCTGACCGCGCAACCACAACCGACGAACTTCAATGCGGTCTTCGCGCACGTCGCTGCGGCCCATCACCACCCAGTGGTCGGTATCTGGCACCCCCGCCAAGACGTCGGCCTGGCGCACCTGCCACCCGATGGCGGCGGCCACCGAATCCGCCAGCGACGGCGGCAACGAACCCATCTGCCTGCCCGCCGTCGCAAGAAGATGTAGCGCCCCCAGCTCGGAGAGCACCTGCTGATGCCAGTCCGGATGTGCGCCCACCACACCCGCGAGTCGACGGACCCGGTTGGCCAACCCGCCAACCTGTGCGTCGATGAGGCGCGCTGCCAAGTCGTCCCAGGTGGAGTAGCGGGCCAGCGCGGGGTCGGCCAAACCGGTGCGCACACGGTCATCGAGCCAACGGTCCAGCTCCGCCAGGCCGGCAGCCATGCGAGCGACACGATCGTCTCGGGTGGCATTGGGGTCGCGGTCCGGGACGATGGGCGGCGCAACCGACCCGTCGTCGCCACCGTCGCCGGATGAGGGCACCGGCGCGGGCACAGCGACCACCTCGGGCACCTTCGCCGCCTGCTTGGCCGCCATCGCGACCGCACTGGCCACTACGGCCGCAGCGAACGCGGGCGCCTCGCCTTCGGCGATCTGGCCACGCGCCCACAGCAGCAGCAACGCCAGGGCGTGCTTGCAGGGCAACACGCGGCTGGGGCAACTGCACCGCACCGCCACTGCGACATGGTCGACCGCGCACTCATACGGCTCGGCACTTCCTCCGGTGCAGCGGCCCCACACCGCACGCTGGTCGCAGCCAGCACCCACCCACCGGCTGGGCACGGCCAGCGGCTGGGCCGCTGTCAGCGACGACGGCTTGGGTGCGAGCGCGAACACCTGCTCCACCTGCCATCGTGTTGCCGCGGCCACCTCACTCACGCCTGCCACGGTAGCCACGGGGTGCGACAAGGAAAGCCCTACGGAATTCAAATGGAGGATTCCAAGCACCTGGGGAGGGCTTGGAACCCTCCATTCGATGGTTGGTCAGCACCATGGGGGCGACGCCAGTACCCTCCGGTCATGGCCTGGGGCGACGATTCTGCTGATCCACGACTGCACGGCACCAACATTGCCGAGAGCGTCATCGACACCATTGGCAACACGCCGCTGGTGCGCCTCAAGCGCATCAGCGAGATCCACGGGATCACCTGTGTGTTGGCAATGAAGATGGAAACCACCAACCCCGGCGGCTCGGCAAAGGACCGTCCGGCGCTGGAGATGATCCTTGCCGCCGAGCAATCCGGCGAGCTGCAGCCAGGTGGCACGATCGTGGAACCGACCAGCGGCAATACCGGTGTCGGCCTAGCCATCGTCGCGGCACAGCGCGGGTACAAATGCGTGTTCGTGATGACCGACAAGGTCGCGCCAGAGAAGGTCAGCCTTCTCCGCGCGTACGGAGCCGAGGTCGTGGTCTGCCCGGTGGCGGTGCCACCGGAAGACCCGACCAGCTACTACAAGGTGGCCGAACGGCTGACCATCGAGCGCAAGGCGTTTCGCCCCAACCAGTACGCCAACCCCAACAACCCGCTGGCACACGAGAAAACCACCGGGCCCGAGCTGTGGGCGCAGACGGGTGGCCGCATCACGCACTTCGTAGCCGGCGCGGGCACGTGCGGCACCATCACGGGCACCGCCCGCTACCTCAAGGCAAAGAACCCGGCAATCAAGATCGTTGCCGGCGACCCCGATGCCTCGGTGTTCAGCGGCGGCTCCGGTCGGCCGTATCTGGTGGAGGGTGTCGGTGAGGACTTCTATCCCGCTGCGTGGGCACCCGAGCTGTACGACGAGGTGATTCCGATCACCGATGAGGAGAGCTTCCTGACCGCACGCCAGGTCAGCCGTGAGGAGGGCATCCTCATCGGCGGTTCCGGTGGCATGGCGGTGGCGACGGCCATTCGCGTCGCGAAGGCCGCCGGCCCGAACGACATCGTGGTGGTCCTCAATCCGGATAGTGGTCGCGGCTACCTGTCGCGCGTGTTCGACGATCAGTGGATGGCCAACTTCGGTTTCCTGCGCGACTGCGACGAGTGCATTGCGGCCGTGCTCGACGCTCGAGGCGCCACCCCTTCGCTGCTGTACGTCAACCCGTCCACCAGCGTGCGCACCACGATCGAGGTGATGCGAGACAACGGCATCAGCCAGCTGCCCGTCTGCAAGAACACTCCCCCGTTCGCTGCCGCAGAGGTG
>JAYVVY010000217.1:0-5455 GCA_043786575.1 Ilumatobacteraceae bacterium | reverse complement strand
GCCCACTATCGACGCTGTGGGGGCGGCTCGCACCAAGTACGCGGCCCGGCGGCTCGCAGTAACTGACGTGCTGTCCGCCTCCGGCGTCAGGTTCACCGGCACCGACGGGATCAACCTGTGGATGCAGGTGGCCGACGAACGATCGGCGTTGCTGACGCTGGCGGCGCAGGGCATCGGCGCCGCTCCCGGCGAACCGTTCATGGTGCGCGACGGCGCCCCTTCCCTGCGTGTCACCGTCGGCCTGATCGACGACTCGATTGCCAGCTACGCAGCGCGCCTCGCCGAAGCCGCCGGCAACCAACCCACAAGAGCCGGCCAGCGCTAACCCCCACCCACCCAACTTCGGCGTTGAAGCGCGGCGGTGGGGCTCCTCAGCGCCGAAGTTCAGGGAGGTCGATCAACTTCGGCGTTGAAGCGCGGCGGTGGGGCTCCTCAGCGCCGAAGTTCAGGGAGTGGTCAGTTGATGGACGTGCGCAGCAGTTCGTGGGCCAGCGGGCATTCCGCGACGAGCGCGACATCCTCGATCGGCACGACGCCAGCGGCTGTCGCGAGGTGCGAGAAGAGTGCCAGCGGCATCACATCGGCCTCTGCCAGCCACGGCGCGCGCACGTCGCCAAGTCGCTCTACCAGGGACAGGAAACCTGCGTCCGGCAAGCAGCGACCGATACCCGATACTGCCCACACCGGCACCTCGCTGCAATAGGCGACCGACGCTGCAGCGCGGTTTCCTCGAGCCGCGATCAGTTCCGTGGACGACGCTGCCAGCACCTCGATGAGCACGAGGTCGGCGGCAAGCACGGCGGCGGCGACGCCACCAGGCTCGATCACTTCTGCCTCCACGTCGGCACGGTCCAACCTTCGCACGAACGACCCGCCCTGATCATCAGCATCGATGGCGAGCACGCGGATATCGCCTCGACGCAGGATTGCCTCGCCCGCAAGATCCGGCCAGCCCACTACGCACACCGTGATGTCCGTGGGAATCGAATCGATCAACACCTCCGGCGTCAGATCGGCGTCGATCTCCTCGGCCAGCTGGCGTGCCGTCGAGAAAGGATCAGCGGAGGTGAGCATGTGAGCACACAGCCACCACAGCGGGCCAGAGGTTGGGTGTCGCTCCACAATTCGACGGCAGGCAACGACCAGCCCGGCCGGGTCGACACCCATCCCGCGCAGCGCCGAGGCAGTCTCACTGACCATCACCCGTGGGTCGCCGCCGCTCGAGCGGGCCAAGTACCGCAAGCGCTCAATGGGGTGCACCCCAGCGACCCTACCGGTCGCTCACCGATCGTGCAGTGTGCAGCGAGGTGGGTGGCCGAGAGGGCACTGCGCTAGGTTTGCGCCGTGGCCAGCACCGTTGCTCTCGACATCAATCTCACCACAATCGCCGGCGAGTCACGTCCGCTCGAAGAGTGGGTGACAACGTTCCATCTGGCGAGCGTCGTACTGGATCCGTACACCAACGAGAGCTCCTGGATCCTCAAGCCGGCGGCACGCATCCTGGAGGCCTTCCGGGGCGCCGACGTGCGGGTCAACCTGGTGGTCACGTGCGGCGCCGACGAAGCCAGGCAGTTTCTCGGACCGCTCGCCGACCAGTTCTTGGTGTTCTGCGATCCGGACCGCACGTTCGTGCGTGGCGTCGGCGTCGCCACCCTGCCGGCATTCGTGTTCGTGCGCGGCGACGGCAGTGTGCAAGCCGCGGCTGAAGGCTGGAACCCGGTGGAGTGGCGTCAGGTCGCCAAGACCATCGCCGACAACACCTCGTGGATCCCGCCGACAATTCCCGGCGCCGGCGATCCCTCGCCGTTCCACGGCACGCCCGCCCTCGGCTGAGCCGACACCTCGGTGAGACGCGGGCTACCAGACCTGCCCGTGCTCGACGCGTTGCCGTCGGTGCTCGCCGCGCTGGCGGACCACGGCTCGGCCATCCTTGTCGCACCCCCGGGTGCCGGCAAAACAACACTCGCGCCGCTGGTGCTGGTCAACGAACCGTGGCTCGCCGGGCAGCGCATCGTCATGCTCGAACCGCGCCGATTGGCCACCCGCGCGGCTGCACAACGGATGGCGTCGCTGCTGGGTGAGCAGGTCGGCGAGACGGTTGGTTATCAGACCCGCGACGAGCGCCACATCGGGCCGCGCACGCGAATCGAAGTGGTCACCGAAGGCGTGCTGACCCGCCGACTTCAGCACGATCCGTCTCTGGAGGGCTACGGCCTGGTGATCTTCGACGAGGTTCATGAGCGGAACCTGCCCACCGACGTCGGGTTGGCGCTGCTGCTGGATGCGAGGTCCAGCCTGCGACCCGATCTGCGGGTGCTGGCGATGTCGGCCACGCCAGACACGAAAGGCTTGCTGCGCGTACTGGGCGACGCCACACCGGTGGCCGCCAGCGATGGCCGCATGTTCCCAGTCGACATCGTGTGGGCGCCGATGGGCAAGCAGGATCGCGTACAGGAGGCCACAGCCGCACTCGTGCAACGTGCGCTGCGCGAGCAGTCCGGCGACATCCTCGTATTCCTGCCAGGTATCGGCGAGATCCGAGGTGTCCAGCGTCTGTTGGACGCGGCAGTTCCGCCTGGAGTCGACGTCTATCCCCTTGCGGGCGCACTGTCGCTGGCCGAGCAGGACCATGCGCTCGCACCCTCACCAGCTGGCCGCCGGCGCGTTGTGCTGTCCACCGACATCGCGGAGTCGTCGCTGACAGTCGATGGTGTGCGAGTCGTGGTTGACGCCGGGCTGGCGCGCGTCCCCCGCTTCGATCAGCGCACGGGCATGAGCCGTCTGACCACCGTGAGCACCAGCCGCGCCTCAGCCGACCAGCGCGCTGGGCGTGCGGGCCGCACCGAGCCGGGCGCTGCGTATCGGCTGTGGAGCAAGCTGGAGCACGGCACGCGGCGCGCGCACCTGGAGCCCGAGATCACCCAGGTCGACCTTGCTGGCCTTGCTCTGGAACTGGCTGCGTGGGGCACGCCGGTGGCCGAACTGCGCTGGGCGGACGCTCCCCCGTCACGCACGCTGCTGCAGGCGAGAGAGCTGCTGGTGCGGCTCGACGCGCTCACCGAGGATGGTCGCCTGACTGATCGCGGTCGTCGAATGCTCGCCCTGCCGCTACACCCACGGCTGGCGCGAATGGTCGCCGGTGCGGAGGATCGTGACGGCTCACTGGCGTGCGTGGTCGCCGCGCTTCTGGACGAACGGGATGTGTTTCGCGGGCGTCCTGACGAGTTGCCTGCCGACCTCGCACTTCGAGTCGGCGCGGTCTGCGGGCAGTATCACGACCGGGCCGATAGTCGCGATGTCCGCCGAGTTCGAAACCGGGCGGCGGACGTTGCGCGGCGCGCACAGATCCGCTTCGATCTCGACGACGTTCGCTCGGACCGCTGTGGGGTCGTGCTGGCACTCGCCTATCCGGATCGTGTTGCCGTTCGCCGCAACCAACCCGGCCAGTTCCAACTGCGCACCGGTTCCTCCGCATGGACGCCGCCAACGGACCCGCTGGCGAACGAGCGATTCGTCGTCGCCGCCGACCTCGACGGCAAACGCGACAATGCTCGCATTCGCATCGGCGCCGCGCTCGATGTGAACGACGTCATCTCGTCGCTCGCCGACCAGATCGAGCGGCGCGAGTCGCTGGTATGGGACAAGCAGCGCGAAGACCTGGTGCACCGCGTCGAGACGCGGCTTGGTGGCATGCTGCTGGACGAGCAAATACGTCGTCCCGACCCTGGTGCTGCCACAGTGGCCGCGCTCGTCGAACGGGTCCGTTCCACCCGTCTCGCCGCGCTCCAATGGCCGCCGGCCGCTCTCCTGCTGCGGGCTCGGGTCGCCTTCCTCCGTCACCACCTAGGTCCCGACCAGTGGCCCGACTGGAGCGATGCAGCGCTCCTTGCGACTCTCGACGAATGGCTGGCCCCGAACCTCGTGGGCGCCACCGGCGCAGCTGATCTAGCGGCGCTCGACACTTCGATGCTGCTGTCGGCGCAGCTGGACTGGGATACCTCCAGTCAGCTCGGCGATCTGGCACCGACTCACCTCGACACGCCCGCGGGGCGCTCGGCGCTCATCGACTACTCCCGCGATGTCCCCACGGCCGCGGTGCGTGTCCAGGACCTGTTTGGCCTCGCCGAGCACCCCACGGTCGCGGGCACCGTTCCTGTCTCGCTAGAGCTGCTCTCCCCCGCCGACCGACCGATTCAAATCACCAGCAATCTCCCCCGCTTCTGGGCAGGCAGCTGGGCCGACGTCCGCAAAGAAATGGCCGGCCGCTACCCCAAACACCAGTGGCCCCAAGACCCGTCCACCGCCACCCCCAAACGCCTCAAATAGCGTTTACAGACCACGCATCGCCTCAACCCGTCATCCCCCTGACCACGAGCCTTCGAGGTCACACACATGACAGGTTGCCGACGTCAGGATCGGCTCGCATCCAACCTGTCATGCCTCCGACCACGAACGTTGACGGTCGGCGGCATGACAGGTTGATGAGAGTTGGAGGTTCTTTGCCGCTTTCTGAATGTCGCCATGCCCAGTGAGGGTATGAAGGACGAAATCGATCTGATCGAACGAGCGAGTGCACACCATCGGATGGTGACCATGGCCGAGGTGACAAAGGCAGGTGTCACGCCAGCCCGTTGGCAGCGCTGGCAGGACGCCAATCGGTGGCTGCAGGTCACGCCGAAGCACTTTCGGCATGCAGCCACGGAGTTGACGTTCGAGATGACGGTGTATGCGGGAGCGGGTTGGCTCGGAAGTCGCGGGGCTCTGCATGCAGCCACCGCACTTTCCTGGCTCGGCGTTGAAGTGCCCAAACCGAAAAGAGCCGAGTTCATTGTCGCTCGGTCGTTGCGGTTCGTCCCTCACTGGGTTCAGATCCACACCAGCCGAAGTCTCGTCGAGAAGGACGTCATCCGCCATCACGGCGTTCGCACGACAACTGCCACACGCGCATTGTTGGACTACGCGGCGACTGGTGTGACGGCTTCAGAGTTGGAATCCGCGATCGACAGCGCAATTCGACTGCGAAGGACGGCGCTGTCGAGACTTCGCAACCGTCTTGCCGAAGTCGGCGGACGCGGGCGAGCGGGTACACGTCTGATGCGTGAGCTCCTGCTGGACTCGGGTGGCGAGTCGCATCTCGAACGGCGGTTCCTCCGACTCTTGCGCGAGCTGGGACTTCCTCGCCCGAATTGCCAGATCGTCTTCCGACGAGACAATCGCACGGTGGCCCGGGTCGACTTCCAGTTCCCAGGCACCAACGTTGTCGTGGAGGTGAGTGGAAGGCTCGGTCACACCAGCGACAGCGATCGTCGACGAGATGCGCACCGTCGCAACGCCCTGCAACAGTCCGGAATGGAGGTTCTCGAGTTCACCACTGCCGATGTCATCGACGGCAAGGACTACGTCTTCAAGACCCTCACGACGTCGCTTCATGTCATGCCGTGACCACCAAGGTTGG
>JAYVVY010000216.1:0-6380 GCA_043786575.1 Ilumatobacteraceae bacterium | reverse complement strand
GTGGACGTGTTCCCGAGCGGGGCCAACTTCATTCTCTTTCGGCCACGCGAGGTGTCGGGGAAAGCGGTGTGGCAGGCACTGCTGGAGAGCAGTGTGCTGATCCGAGATTGCTCCGGTTGGCCGCGGCTCGCCGACTGCCTGCGCGTCACTATCGGAACCGCCGCCGAAAACGATCTGTTCCTCTCCGCCCTAGCGGCGGCCCTCCCTTCGAAGGTTGCACCATGAGCCGTTCTGCCAGCCGCCAGCGCACCACCAAGGAAACCTCCATCGACCTGTCGATTGAGCTCGATGGCAGCGGGCTGGTGGAGGTCAGTACCGGCATTCCGTTTTACGACCACATGCTCGAGCAGCTCGGCAAGCACGGCGGTTTTGATCTGCGCATTGCGGCCACCGGCGACCTGCACATCGATACGCACCACACCGTGGAAGACGTGGGCATTGCGCTGGGCGAAGCATTCCGTGAGGCGTTGGGCGACAAGGCTGGTGTCCGTCGCTTTGCCAGCGGGTTGTATCCGCTGGACGAGGCGTTGGTCGAGGTCGCTTTGGATCTGTCGGGCCGTCCGTTCGTGGTGTGGGATGTGCCCATGCCAGAAGTGCTGCCGCTGGGTAACCCGGCCTTCGACCCGCAGTTGACGGAGCACGCGTTCCACTCGTTCGCAACTGCGGCGGGCATCACGCTGCACGTGCGCCTGTGCCATGGCAGCAACGTGCATCACATCATCGAGGCTGCGTTCAAGGGCTTGGCGCGCACGCTGCGCGACGCCGTGCGCGTGGAAGGCACCGGCGTGCCCAGTACCAAGGGTGTGCTGTGACGGCAGCAGCGGCCGGGCCGTTGGTGGCCGTGCTCGATTATGGGATTGGCAACTTGCGTTCGGCGCAGAAAGCGTTGCAGCATTGCGGTGCAGACGCTCGACTGACCTCCGACCCAGGCCTGGTCGCCGAGGCCGCAGCCGTGGTGTTGCCCGGGGTTGGCGCGTTCGGCGCGTGCATGAATGCGTTGCGCTTGGCCGGGCTGGAGTCGGTGGTCCACGACGCGGTGGAGTCTGGGCGGCCATTCATGGGGATTTGTGTAGGTATGCAGATGCTGTTCAACGACAGCGCCGAGGACAACACCGCAGTCGGCCTCGGGGTGGTCGACGGTTCTATCGAGTGGATCTCGGACCAGCTGCCGCGCCCACAGATGCAGTGGAACCAGCTCGATCTACCTACAGCCGACCCAATGTTCGACGGGCTCGGTGAGCACCCCTGGGTGTACTTCGTGCACTCGTTGCATGCAGTACCCACCGACGCTTCCGTTGTCGTAGCGACGTGCGAGTACGGCGACACCGTCAATGCGGCCTTCCGCCAGGGGAACGTATTCGCGACGCAGTTCCATCCTGAGAAGTCAGGCCCCGCTGGGCTGGCCCTGTTGCGCAACTTTGTGGGTCTGCTGCAAGCTGCGGGTCAGGTGACTGCGTGATCGACCTCTATCCCGCAATCGACCTCCGCGACGGGAAGGTGGTGCGGCTGCGCCAGGGCGACTACGACGACCAGACCACGTACGGCGACGACCCGGTAGCGGTCGCGGTGGCGTTTGCCGCAGCCGGCGCAACCTGGATCCACGTGGTCGACCTCGATGCCGCCCGCAGTGGCTCACCGCTCAACCGCCCGGTGGTAGCGGCCATTGCCAGCGCGGTTGCCGGCCAGGCGCGAGTCCAGACGGGCGGCGGCGTGCGCACCGTTGCCGATGCGCACGCGCTTGCCGATGCCGGGGTAGCGCGTGTGGTGATGGGCAGCGCGGCAGTGGCCGAGCCGCAACTGGTCGCTCAGGCATCCGATGTTGTTGCTGTCGCTGTCGGCCTGGACCATCGCAACGGCGAGATCGCTGTGCACGGTTGGACCGAAGGCTCCGGTGTGCAACTCTCCGACGCGTTGCTGTGGTTCCCCACGGCAGCGGCCTTCGTCATCACCGATATCGCTCGCGACGGCATGTTGACGGGCCCCGATATTGAGGGGCTGGTCGCCGCCGGCCGTGCCACTATGATCCCGATCATCGCCAGTGGGGGAGTAGCAACTCTCGCCGACGTGGCCGCGCTGAGAGCGGTACCCGGCATCACCGGCGTCATCTCCGGCAAGGCACTCTACGAAGGCCGCTTCACAGTTGAACAGGCGCTACAGGAGCTGGCCCGATGAGAGTCGCTCGCGTCATTCCCTGCCTTGACGTGACCAACGGTCGCGTCGTGAAAGGCATCAACTTCGTCGGGCTGCGCGACGCCGGCGACCCGGTGGAGTTGGCAGCGAAGTACGACATCGAAGGGGCCGACGAATTGGTCTTTCTCGACATCACCGCGTCGTCCGATGGCCGCGAGACCATGGTCGATGTTGTGTCGCGGACGGCGGAGCAGGTGTTCATCCCGTTCACCGTTGGCGGCGGCATTCGTACCGCAGACGATGCGCGCCTGATGCTGCGCGCCGGCGCCGACAAGGTCAGCGTCAACACTGCTGCAGTCCAGCGGCCGGAATTGATTCGCGACATCGCCGCGGAGTTCGGTGCGCAGTGCTGTGTCTGTGCGATCGATGCGAAGCGAACGCCGTCGGGCGGGTTCGAGGTGTATCTGCACGGTGGTCGTACTCCCACCGGCATCGATGCAATTGAGTGGGCAGAGCGTGCGGCGGCACTGGGTGCCGGCGAGATTCTGCTGACCTCGATGGACCGCGATGGCACGCGCGAAGGATTCGACGTCGAGTTGACTCGCCGCGTGGCCGATGCGGTGGGGGTGCCGGTGATCGCCAGCGGCGGCGTCGGCACCTTGCAGCATCTCGCGCTCGGCATCACCGAGGGCCACGCCACGGGTGTGCTGGCAGCAAGCATCTTTCACTTCGGCGAGCACACCATCGCCGAGGCGAAGGCTGCAATGACGGCCGCCGGTGTACAGGTGCGGCCGGCATGACGGCCCTGGTCCGTCAGCCGTTCACCTTGATCGACGGGGGACTGTCGACCGTGTTGGAGGAGATGGGCGAGCAGCCCACTGGTCTGTTGTGGACGGCGGCGGCCCTCATCGATCGACCGGAAGTCATCACGGCCGCGCATCGTCAGTATGTGGAAGCTGGCGCCGATGTGGTCATTACGTCCAGCTACCAGGCCAGCGAGCACAGTTTTGTCGCAGCAGGGCTGAGCGCGGCCGAGGCCCGTCGATTGCTGGCGTCCACCACAGCGGTCGCTCGCGCTGCCGAACCGTCGGTTGTTGCCTGCTCGGTAGGCCCCTTTGGTGCGTGCCTCGGCGACGGCAGCGAGTACAGCGGTCACTACGCGGCCACATGGGCCGAGGTCCGAGCGTTCCATCGCGCTCGGCTTGAGGTTTTGGTGGATACCGCTCCGGATGTGTTCGCGATCGAGACCATCCCATCGCTGGCCGAGGCCGAGATCGTTGTCGAAGAGCTGCGGGCACTCACCGACGCGCCGGCCTGGCTGACGTTCACCTGTGCCGACGCAGTGCATACGTGTAGTGGCGACGTCTTTGCCGAGGCGGTTTCGGCGGTGTCACCGGCCATCACCGCCGTCGGCGTGAACTGCACCGCACCTGGTTTCGTCCGGCCACTCTTGGCGTCAGTCACCACTGATCTCCCGCTTGTCGTGTATCCCAACCACGGCGCCATCTGGGACGGCGACCACAAGTGCTGGACTGGTGCTCCCGGTGGCGTTGAGCTACCCGGCTTGGTGCCAGCGTGGCTCGCTGCCGGGGCTCGCCTGATCGGTGGCTGCTGCGGTGTGGGCACCTCTGGCATCGCCGCGCTCGCCGCGCTTCGCCGCGAAATGTCGTTCGGCCCCGAACGGTGAATTCAACGAACCGTACGTAGCGACCATTGAATTCAAAGTTCGGATCCGAAGGAAGGATCCGACACTGCATGGCGACACGACTCGCCGGTACAGTCAGCGCATGGCTTCAAAGATGCAATATCGCCGGCTCGGTCGCAGCGGCTTGCAAGTGTCGTTGCTCTCCTTTGGCAGCTGGGTCACGTTCGACAACCAGCTGGGCGACGCAATGGCGCTGGAGTGCATGTCCGCCGCGTACGACGCCGGCTGCAACTTCTTCGACAACGCCGAGGCGTACGCCGGCGGTGGCAGCGAAGGCCAGATGGGCCGTGCCATCAAGGAGCTGGGCTGGAAGCGCGAGTCGTACGTCGTCAGCACCAAGTTCTTCTGGGGCCTCAACGGCAACATGCGCAACATGCGCAACACATTGAACCGCAAGTACCTGGCGCAGGCCATCGATGGTTCGCTCGAGCGTATGCAGCTGGACTTCATCGATCTCGTCTACTGCCACCGCGCGGACCCCAGCACCCCTCTAGAAGAGACGGTGTGGGCGATGAGCGACATGATCACCCAGGGCAAAGCCCTGTATTGGGGGACCAGCGAATGGACCGCCGACGAGATTCGGGCCGCGTGGGACATTGCTGACAAGCATCATCTCCACAAGCCGGTGATGGAGCAACCGCAGTACAACCTGCTGACGCGCACAAAGGTGGAGGAAGAGTTCGCCCGTTTGTATGACGACATTGGCCTGGGCACCACCATCTGGAGCCCGCTGGCCAGCGGGCTGCTCACCGGCAAGTACCGCGACGGTGTGCCCGAGGACAGCCGTGGCGCGCTGCCCGGTTACGAGTGGCTGGCGGAGCGCATGAACGACGCCCAGTCGGTGGCCAAGGTGGAGCGTCTGCGGCCCATCGCTGCGCAGCTCGGCTGCTCGTTGGCGCAGCTGTCAATTGCCTGGTGCGCAGCCAACCCGCGCGTGTCCACGGTCATCACCGGCGCCAGCCGCGCCAGCCAAGTGGTGGAGAACTTCGAATCGCTCGACGTGCTTGGCGCCCTCACCCCTGAAGTGATGGAGCAAATCGCTCACGCTGTCGCCTGAGGTGCAGGGATAACCTTGTACGAATGCGTACTTCGCTCTCTGAACTCCTGGCTTCTGGCCGCGTCCTGCTGGCCGACGGTGCCACAGGCACTAACTACATGATGAACGGCCTTGGGCCTGGCGAGCCGCCGGAGTTCTGGGTCACCGACCGTCCGGACGATGTGATGAGCCTGCACCAGCAGTTCGTCGACGCCGGGGCGGACATCATTCTCACCAACACCTTCGGCTGTAACCCGCACCGCCTCAAGCTGCACAATGCGCAAGCGCGTACGTACGAGCTGGCGAAGGGCGCTGCGGAACTGGCGCGTCGTGTTGCCGATGCAGCCCCGCGGCCCGTCGTCGTGGCCGGTTCCGTGGGGCCAACGGGCGAGCTGTTCGAGCCGATGGGTGCGCTGAACCACGCGGCGGCCGTTGCGTCGTTTGCCGACGAGATTCGCGGACTGCGCGATGGTGGCGCCGATGTTGCATGGATCGAAACGATGTCGTCGCCCGAGGAAGTGCATGCCGCGGTCACCGCTGCGATTGAAGGCGGCATGCCCTACGTGGTCACCTGCTCGTACGACACCGCGGGCCGCACCATGATGGGGCTGATGCCCGGGGCCATGGCCCTCACGCTGGCCGACGAGCCGGTCGCTCCGCTGGCGATGGGCGCCAACTGTGGTGTCGGTGCATCCGACATCCTGGTGACGCTGCTGGAGATGGACGGGGCACCGTACCCGCTGGTCAGCAAGGGCAACTGCGGTGTGCCGCACTTCGTCGGCACCGAGATTGTGTACACCGGCACCCCGGACCTGATGGCGAAATACGCAACGATGGCCATCGACGCGGGCGCCCGCATCGTCGGCGGCTGCTGTGGTACCAGCCCGGAACACCTGGCGTCGATGCGTGTGGCCATCGACAGCTATTCGCCGGGCGAGCGCCCGACCATGGAAGCAATTGTCGAACACATCGGGGCGCTGACGAACTCGGCCCCCGCTGAAACCGCTGGCCGCAGTACCCGCCGTTCCCGCGGCTAGCTGATCGCCGGACCACCGATTTCACCGGTGGCGCGGCGGCCTCGACTCCTAGGCTGTCGGCCATGCCCGAAGCAGTGTCAATCTTTGCCAGCCCCGAGCAACTGGCCGCCGTCAAATACGACGGCAACGGACTCGTGCCAGTGATCGCGCAAGACGTCCACACCCGCAGCGTGCTGATGATGGCGTGGATGAATGCCGCCACGTTGGCCACCACGCTCGTCGAAGGTCGCATGGTGTATTGGAGCCGCAGCCGCCAGGAGGTGTGGCGCAAGGGCGACACCAGCGGTGACCGTCAGTTCGTGCGCGAGGGCTACTACGACTGCGACGGCGACACCTTGCTGTTTCTGGTGGAGCAGGAAGGCAAAGGCGCCTGCCACACCGGCGCGTACTCGTGCTTCTACCGCGCCTTCGGTGCAGCCACATGACAACCATGCGACCCAGTCGCGAAGAGTTTCATGCCCTTGCTGCCGAA
>JAYVVY010000215.1:0-13913 GCA_043786575.1 Ilumatobacteraceae bacterium | reverse complement strand
CGGTCCAGCGGTGCGATGGTACTGAGACCGATGACGTTCCACTTGGTGTGGTCGGCGAGCACCATGAGGCGTTGCGTGGAATCGACGAAGGCGCGATTGGTCTCCGCCTCCTGCAGATTCGGTGTGGTGAAGCCGCCATCGGTGGCCATGCCGTGCACACCCATGCAGACCACATCGAGATGCAGCGTGCGCAAAGTGGCCAACGCCACCGGCCCCACCAATGCATCCGAGGGCGTGCGGTCGCCGCCGGTCAGGACCACCGTGCGGTCGGTGCGCGGGGCACGATAGAGCACATCGGAGACACGCACAGAGTTGGTGACCACCGTCAGATGAGGAATGTCGACGAGGTGGTAGGCGAGCTGCCAGGTGGTGGTGCCGGCGGTGATGCCGACGGTGCTTCCCGGAGTGATCATTGATGCCACGGCCATGGCGATCGCGTGTTTCTCGGCCATGTTGCGCAGCGACTTCGCTTCGAACCCGGGCTCGTCGCTGCTGCGCTCGGCGCGCAAGGTGGCACCACCGTGCACCTTGGTGACCATGCCCGACTCGTCGAGCATCTCCAGATCGCGACGAATCGTCATGTCGCTGACGCCCAACAGGGCGGCGAGTTCGCTGACGCGCACGACGCCTCGCCGACGTACCTCGGCCACGATCACGTCGTGGCGTTGGCGAGCCAGCGCCCGCACCGCAACCGCATCGACAACCACGCTGGACATGTGCGTAGCCTGACCTCAGGTGTTGGGAAAGTCAACAGTTTCGAACAGAAGATGGAATGAAAAGGCTGAAATCTCACAAACACTGTGCGAATAAGGAACAATGGCCCTTGACATGCACGAGCGGTTCATGGGATGTTCATGCCAGCGCACGACAAGCCTGCGTGCGTCTCAGCAATCCAACACACTTCCATTAGGGGGAACCGTGTCAGAAGGTTACGAACAATCACCTAGCCCGAGTGATGTCGGGTTCCAAATCGTGTCGCGCCGCAACGTCATCATCGGCGCCGCGGCCGTCGCTGGCGCTGGTCTGCTCGCAGCCTGTGGCGACGACAAGGATTCTGGGTCAACCACTCCTGCTGCCAGCGACACCACCGTCGCCGGCGGCACCGACACCACTGCCGCCCCGTCGGGCGATGCCGTCACCGTCGGCATCAACGAGGCAGCCGGCAGCAAGGCGTACGACGGCGCGAAGGCCGGCCTCGATGCCACGGGCGTGGCCTACACCGGCAACTTCGTCGATCACAACAGCTTCCAGGACAACATCACCAGCTACCTGCAGCAGCCCGACGACGTGTTCACGTGGTTCGCTGGCTACCGCATGCGCTTCTTCGCCGAGAAGGGTCTCGCCGGCGACATCAGCGGCGTGTGGGACAACCTGCCCGACTTCACCGAAGGCTTCAAGACTGCCGCCACCGGCAACGACGGCAAGCAGTACCTCGTCCCCACCAGCTATTACCCCTGGGCCGTTCATTACCGCAAGAGCCTGTTCGAGGAGAAGGGCTACACCGTCCCAACCAACAAGGACGAGCTGCTCGCTCTCGCCACCCAGATGCAGGCCGACGGCCTGGTGCCGTTCGCCTACGCGAACGATGGCAAGTGGCCGGTACAGGGCACGTTCGACATCTTGAACATGCGCCTCAATGGCTACCAGTTCCATGTTGACCTGTTGGCCGGCAAGGAAGACTGGACCGGCGACAAGGTGAAGGCCGTGTTTGCTCTGTGGACCGCGCTGCTGCCGTTCCACCAGGAGAACCCCAACGGGCGCACCTGGCAGGAAGCCGCGACGGCGCTGGAGAACAAGGAAGCCGGCATGTACTACCTGGGCACCTTCGTCTCCAGCAACTCCACCGACCAGGCGTACCTCGACGACCTCGACTTCTTCAACTTCCCCGAGCTCGACGCGGCTATTGGTGCCGATGCACTCGACGCCCCGATCGACGGCTTCATGATGGCGGGCTCGCCGAAGAACCCCGACGGTGCAGCGGCAATGCTGACGGCAATCGGTGGGCTCGACTTCATCACCGCCGCCAACGCCGTCAACCCCAGCGCCGTGCCGGCGAACAGCAAGTTCGACGCCTCCACGTTCACGCCTATCCAGAAGAAGTCGGCCGAGTTGGTGGGTGCTGCGAAGAACATCGCACAGTTCCTCGACCGCGACACCAGCCCGGACTTCGTGTCGAACGTCATCTCCGACGCCTTCGCGAACTTCCATGCTGATCCGACGACGATCGACTCGATCCTCGACGACATCGAAACTCAGAAGTCGCAGTACCTCTGAGAATGAGCCATGGCAGTTGAGATGACAACTCCCGTCGAGAAGGCGACGGCGCCCCCTGTTGGGCGCCGTCGCCGGCGGCGTTATTCCCAATTGTCGCGCGGTGACAAGATCACCCTGTGGCTGATGGCAGGCATTCCCACGCTCATCCACGTGGTGTTCGTCTGGGTACCGGCCTTCATGACGATCTCTTTGTCCTTCACCAAGTGGGACGGTCTCAAGCTGGGGTCCTGGAAGCTCATCGGCTTCGCCAACTACTGGGCAATCTTCACCGTCTTCGACGGGAAGTTCTTCCCGGCACTGTTCAACAACATCCTGCTGCTGGTCTTTCTCTCCCTGTGCAGCGTCGTGGGCGTGCTGTTTGCGTACCTGCTCGACAAGAACATCCGCGGTTCGGCGATCTACCAGAGCATCTTCTACATGCCGGTGGTGCTGTCTCTCGCCATCGTCGGGTTCATCTGGAAGAGCGTGATGTACTCGCCTCGCCAGGGCCTGTTCAACGTGGTGCTCGATCGCACCGCGCAGGGCAACCAGATCGACTGGGTGGGCAACTCCGAGAAGATCTTCCAGTTCCACATACCTGGCCTCGACACCCCGTTGGGGCTCACCAAGAACTTCGCCGCCATCCTGATCGCCATGGCCTGGCGACACATCGGCTACGTGATGGTGCTGTACCTCGCCGGCCTCAAGAGCGTCGATCCGGCGATGCGCGAAGCCGCCGCCATCGATGGCTGCAACGAGTGGCAGGCGTTCCGCCGTGTCATCTTCCCGGTGATGAAGCCGATCAACGTTGTGGTCTTCGTCATCACCGTCATCGAAGCACTGCGAGCATTCGACATCATCTTTGCGCTCAAGTCGCCGCCCGGTACCAAGGTGCTGGGCGTGCTGGTGCGCGACAACCTCGTCGGTGAGGGAGGTGGTCAGGTGGGTCTCGGGTCGGCATACGGCGTCATATTGCTGCTGTTGTGCCTCGGGTTCATCATCTGGTACCTCATCAACAACTATCGAGAGGCCGAGTCATGAGCGCGCAGCTCACCGTGGTGACGCGTCCGAGCAGGCACACCAGGTACTCACGCGTGTTCCTGTACGTGTTCCTCACCTTCATGGCCCTGGTGTGGTTGGTGCCGGTTGGCAGTGCCATCTATGCCGCGTTCCGGCCCTATGCCGAGACGCAGAAGTACGGCATCTTCTCGTGGCCAAAGGCGCTCACGACGCAGAACTTCAAGGACGCGTGGACTCAGGGCAACATGACCAACACGTTCAAGAACACGATGTTCATCGTGATTCCGTCGATCGTGCTGATCCTCTTCTTCTCCAGCACGATGGCCTTCGCTGTCAGCCGCTTCAGCTGGCGCTTCAACGTTGCGCTGCTGCTCTTGTTCACTGCCGGCAACCTGCTCCCCGCCCAGGTCATCTTCCAGCCGCTGTTCCAGATGTTCAAGCACACACCCTGGCCCGACCTCCTCAGCGACACCGATACTGGCAGCCTGCTCGGCACGAAGATCGCCGTGATCATCGTGCACGTCGCGTTCCAGACGGGTTTCTGCACGTTCGTGCTCAGCAACTACATGAAGACGATTCCCAAGGAGCTGGGTGAAGCTGCGCTGGTCGACGGCGCCAGCGTCAGTCGGCAGTTCTTCCAGATCATCATGCCGCTGTGCCGCCCGGTGCTCGCTGCACTGGCGACGCTGGAGTTCACCTGGTTGTACAACGACTTCTTCTGGGCCGTGGTGCTCATCAACCAGGGTGATGAGCGGCCGATCACCTCGTCGATCGCCAATCTCGGTGGACAGTTCTTCTCCAACGACAACCTCATCGCCGCTGCTTCCATGATCGTGGCATTGCCGACGCTCATCGTGTACCTGGCGCTGCAGCGCCAGTTCATCGGTGGGTTGACGCTCGGCGCCAACAAGGGGTAGGGCATGTTGCATCTGCGCGGCCGACAGGCCGACGTGGTGATCGACACCTCGTTCGGCGCCCCGGTCATTGTGTACTGGGGGTCGCCGCTTGGTTCGGTCGACCCTTCGTCGGTGGTGGCAGCCCTGGAACGGCCGCTCGTGCAGGGCACCATTGGCGTGGTGGCGCCGATCAGTGTGGTGCCCGAGCATGGGTCCGGCTTTCAGGGTCGGCCAGGGCTGACGGGGTCTCGACGCGGCGGGACCGCATGGTCGCCTCGCTTCTCCCCTTCGGAGGTGACGGTCGTCGAGGGTGGAGTAGCGGTGACAGCGCGGGATCTCACCGCCGAGCTGCTGCTGACAACTCGCATCACGCTCGATGACGTATTGACGGTGACGTGCACGCTGACCAACGAAGGCGCCGGTCGCTATCTGCTCGACGGCTTGCATTCGACGCTTCCCCTGCCGGCGCACGCCTCGGACCTGATGACCTTTGACGGTCGCTGGACGCGCGAGTTTCACCCGGTGCGGCGCCCGTGGGGCAGCGGTAGTTGGGTTGGCGAGAATCGAGCCGGGCGCACCTCGCATGAACACGCACCCCTCGTGTTCGCGGGTGCGCCCGGTTTCGGCGAGTGGCATGGCGACGTGTGGGGCGTGCACGTGGCCTGGAGCGGCAACCACACGATGCTGGCCGACTGCCTGCCCGACGGACGCCGATATGTGCAGTGCGGCGAGTTACTCCATCCCGGAGAGGTCTGCCTAGAGGCGGGAGAGTCGTACTCGTCGCCATCGGTTGTCGGGGCGTTCTCCTCGGCCGGGCTGACTGCGGCGGCGTGGGGGTATCACCGTTCATTGCGGTCGTATGCGGTTCATCCCATGCGGCCGCGGCCGGTGCTGTTGAACATCTGGGAGGCGGTGTATTTCGACCAGTCGACGGAGCGTCTTTCGCAGCTCGCTACGGCGGCCGCGGAATTGGGTGTTGAACGCTTCGTGGTGGACGACGGCTGGTTTGGGTCGCGTCGCGATGACCAGCGCGGGTTGGGTGACTGGTGGGTCTCGCCCGATGTGTATCCCGACGGGTTGGCGCCGCTGATCGCCCACGTGCGCGGATTGGGGATGGAGTTCGGTATCTGGGTGGAGCCAGAGATGGTCAACCCGGACAGTGATGTGTTTCGGGCGCACCCCTCGTGGGCATTGACGACCGACGGGTACGAGCCGGTGCTGGGCCGCAATCAGCTGGTGTTGAACCTGGCCGATCCCGACGCATTTGCGCACGTCTTTGGTCAGCTTGATGCGCTGTTGCGTGATCACGATGTGGCCTTCGTGAAGTGGGACATGAATCGCAATCATGTGCAGGGCAGCGGCGGCAGTGGCGGCGCTGGCACTCATGAGCAGACGTTGGCGTTCTACCGGTTGCTGGACGCGCTGCGAGAACGTCACCCGTCGGTCGAGTTCGAGAGCTGTGCGAGTGGCGGCGCCAGAATCGATCACGAGGTGCTGCGCCGGACGGAGCGTGTGTGGACCAGCGATTGCAATGATGCGTTGGAGCGCCAGACGATTCAGTGGGGCGCGTCGATGCTGATCCCGTTCGAGTTGATGGGCGAGCACATCGGGCCGACTCGTTCGCACACGACTGGCCGAGTGCACTCGCTTGCATTCCGTTCGCTGACGGCGTTCTTCGGGCACCTGGGCGTGGAATGGAACGTGTTGGACCTTACGGACGACGAGCGAGCTCAGCTGGGGGAGGTCATCGCGCTCCACAAACGGTTCCGGCCGCTGCTGCACTCTGGCGATTCCGTGCGCTTCGAGCCCGTGCTCAACGGCCAAACCGCTGCCAGCCATGCGTACGGCGTGTATGCGATCGATCGCCGGGAGGCGCTGGTGGCCCACGTGCAGTTGACGACCGGGATGAGCCTGTTGCCGCCGCCGTTGCGCCTGCCGGGTCTGCTGGCTGAGGTGTCGTACATGGTCGAGCAGGTGTCGGTACCCGGTGCCCGCGTGGCCTGGCCGGCTTCCGGGCTGGTGCTCACCGGCGCCCAGCTCGCGGCCCATGGCGTACAGCTGCCCCGCCAACACCCGGAGTCCGGCCTGCTCTTGCATCTTCGGGCGCTGCCGACGGCGTAGCCCGCTCGTCGGCTGGGTCGGGGATCGGCGGTCAGCGAGCGAATCCATGTGGCACGGTTCGCCGCCCATGGGCGGGCCAACGTGCCGAATTGGTGGTGGTTACCCGCCCTTGGGCGGCGGAGGGTGCCATTGAGCGTCTGGACTCACTCACCGCCGCTGGATCGCAAATGACCTGCCAGCTGCGCAGTGGCTACCCGTAGGATTTATCCCGTGTCCGCACGAATCTCCGCAACAGATGTTGCCAAAGTTGCCCGGCTTGCACGCCTCGACGTCACGCCCGCCGAAATCGAGGTGATGACGTCGCAGCTCGACGGAATGCTCGGGCACTTCGCCGACGTCGACCTACTCGACCTCGCTGATGTGACACCAATGACGCAGCCATACCCGCTCGCCAACGTGTTCCGTGCCGACGTGGTACGTCCGTGCCTCGACCGCGACGAGGTGCTTGCGGTCGCGCCAGCTGCGCAAGACGGCTGCTTTCGAGTGCCCCCGACCGGCGGCGAAGGCTGATGAGCGCCGCAAACGCCAATGGCAACCCGACGACCACTGCTTCCCAGATCGCCGCCGCCGTGCGATCCGGTGCCACCACCGCCACGGCCGTCCTGAAAGGTCATCTGGCCGCAATCGGCCTGCGCGAACCCGAGATCCACGCCTTCAACCTGGTGCTCGCTGACCAAGCCCGCGAACACGCCGCCGAGATCGATGCGCAGGTCGCCGCTGGCAACGATCCCGGCCCCCTCGCCGGCGTCACCATCGCCCTCAAAGACAACATGTGCACCCGCGGCGTACCCACCACGTGCTCCTCCAAGATCCTCGAAGGCTGGAAACCGCCGTACAACGCGACCGTCGTGGATACACTCCGCGCTGCCGGTGCCGTCGTCGTTGGCAAGACCAACCTCGATGAGTTCGCCATGGGCAGTAGCACCGAGAATTCGGCGTTCGGGCCCACCAAAAACCCGCACGACACCAGCCGCGTCCCTGGTGGCAGCAGTGGTGGCAGCGCCGCCGCAGTCGCCGCCGGCTTCGCCCACGTAGCCCTCGGCAGCGACACCGGCGGCTCCATCCGCCAGCCAGCCGCGCACTGCGGGGTTGTCGGCGTCAAGCCCACCTACGGCTACGTCAGCCGCTACGGCCTGGTCGCCTTCGCCAGCAGCCTCGACCAGATTGGTCCGTTCACCAACTCCGTGAATGACGCGGCACTGATGCTCGACGTCATCGGCGGCCACGATCCGCTCGACAGCACCAGCATTCCCCAGCATCACCCGTCGCTCACCGAGGCGATCACGCATGGCGTCGAAGGGCTGCGCATCGGCCGCATCACCGACCTTCCCGCGGGCGCCGACCCCGACGTACAGGAGCGCCTCGAAGCGGCGTTCGACGCACTGACAGCACAAGGCGCAACCATCGTCGACGTCACCGTGCCCGCCTTCACTTTCGGCCTCACCGCCTACTACCTCATCGCTCCCGCCGAGGCCAGCAGCAACCTTGCCCGCTACGACGGCGTGCGCTACGGCATGCGCGTGGAGGCCGCCGACACCAACGCGATGTACGGCGCCACGCGCGCCGCCGGTTTCGGCGACGAAGTCAAGCGCCGCATCATGCTGGGCACCTACGCCCTCAGCGCCGGCTACTACGACGCCTACTACGGGAAGGCGCTGAAGGTACGACGACTGATTCACGACGACTTCGAACGCGCCTACCAAACCGCCGACGTGCTGCTCACGCCCACCTCACCGACGGTGGCGTTCAAGTTCGGCGACAAGGGCGACAACCCGTACGCGATGTACCTCTGCGATACGTACACAATCCCCTCCAACCTCGCCGGCCACCCGGGCATGAGCGTGCCCTTCGGTACCGGTGCGCACGGCATGCCGGTAGGCGTGCAGGTGCTGGCCGGCACGCTGCAGGAACCAGTCATGTTCCGGGTGGGCGCAGCACTGGAGAGGGCGGTGGCGAAGTGAGCGAGTACGACGGTTTGCCAGGCGATTGGGAACTGGTCGTGGGCTTGGAGGTCCACGTAGAACTGGCCACCACCACCAAGCTGTTCAGCGGTAGCCCCAACCGGTTCGGCGACGAACCCAACACCAACATCGACCCCGTCACCCTCGGCCTGCCCGGCGCACTGCCGGTGCTCAACGAGCAGGCTGTCGAGCTGGCCATGCGTGTCGGTGCTGCGCTCAACTGCACCATCCAGGCGTGCACGTTTCACCGCAAGAACTACTTCTACCCCGACATGCCAAAGGCCTTTCAGATCACTCAGTACGACCAGCCGCTGAACGTCGATGGCTACCTCGACCTGCCCAACGGCGTACGCGTGTGCATCGAACGCGCGCATATGGAGGAAGACGCCGGCAAGAGCACACACGTCGGCGGCTCCGGAGGACGCGTTCACGGCGCCACCGCCTCGCTGATCGACCTCAACCGTGCTGGCGTGCCGCTGGTAGAGATTGTCAGCCGTCCCGACATTCGCAGCGCTGACGATGCTCGGGCCTACGTCAGCGAACTACGCAGCATTTTGCTGGCCATCGGTGCCAGTGACGCAAAGATGGAAGAGGGCAGCATGCGCGTTGACGCCAACGTCAGCGTGCGCAAGCCCGGCGCAGAGCTCGGCACCCGCTGCGAGATCAAGAACGTCAACAGCGTGCGCAGCGTCGGCCGTGCCATCGAGTACGAAGCTCGCCGCCAGATCGACCTCATCGAGAGCGGCGACTCCGTCCGTCAGCAAACCCGTCACTGGGACGAAGGCGATGGGCGCACACACATGATGCGGAGCAAGGAAGACGCCGACGACTACCGCTACTTCCTCGAACCCGACCTCGTGCCGCTGGCGCCGTCGCAGGAATGGATCGACCGCGTGCACGCCGCGCTGCCAATGCTGCCTGCGGCTCGCCGAGCCCGGCTCGCCGAGGCAACCGGCCAGGCCGCTGCGAGCGAAGCAGTCACCAGCGTCGTGGAACGCGGTCAGGACGAGTACGTCCTCGCGGTCGGCGCTGCCGGCGGCAATGTCGCCCGCGCCCTCGTCTACGTCAAGGAAGCCTTTGCCGATTCGCCGCAGGTGCCGGCCGCCGATCTGGCTGCGCTCACCGTGCTGGAAACGAAGGGGGCCGTCACTGCCACGCAGGCCAAGGCCGTGCTCGCAGAGCTGGTCGCCAACAACGGTGGCGACGCCGTTGCTCTTGCAGCGGCGAAGGGCTTCGAAGCGATGGACACCTCCTCACTGGAGGGTTTCGTGGACGCAGCAATTGCAGCCGACCCCGACGCATGGCAGAAGTTCTGCGCAGGTGACGGCAAGGCAATGGGTGCGTTGGTCGGCTTGGTGATGAAAGCCAGCCAGGGCAAGGCCGACGGCAAACTGGTGACGGCTCTCCTCAATCAAAGGAAGGCGTAGCCCTTCACGACATCGATGCCCACGAGCGAGAACGCCACGCCACCCATGAGGTGACGGTCTCGCCCGTGAGCGTCTTGCGGTGCAGTATGTGACACTCACCTGAGCAGAGGGTGAGGGCTTCCTGAGAACTTGCTGTGAGCTACAGCAACGACGCGAGGGTTGCCTGCTGACGCAGCCAGAGCGTGGCGTCGGCGATTGGCATCGGCCGAGCAATGTAGAAACCCTGCGCCATCGGGCAGCCCATCACCAACAGCTCGTTGAGCTTGTCCTCACTGTCCACGCCTTCAGCGACCACCTTCAATCCAAGTGAGTCGCCAAGCCGCAGCAACAGTTCGACAATGGTGCGGTCGAGCGGGTTGTCGCACATGCCAGCCACGAAGACTTGGTCGATCTTGAGCGTGTCCACTGTCAATTGATGGAGGTAGCCCATCGAGGAATAGCCGGTGCCGAAATCGTCGATGGCCACCTTGATGCCTTGGCGTCGCAGGTCGTCGACCACCGAGCTGGCGCGAGCAACGTCGGCCACCAGGTGGGTTTCGGTGATCTCGAGGTCGATCATGCTTGGGTCAACGCCCGCCTCTGTGCACAGACGATCCAGCAATGGGCTGAGTGAGCCGTCGATGATGTGACGGCCAGAGATGTTGATGGCAATTCGCAGGGAAGCGGTGAGCAGGTCGTCCTGCCACGACCTCAGAATTCCAATGGACTGCTCGATGGCCCACGCGTCGATATCAAGGATTGCGCCCGTGCGCTCGGCGATCGGGATGAAGTCGTTGGGCCCGATCTCGCCCTGGCCAGGCCGGTTCCAACGCAGAAGGGCTTCGGCGCCTATCGGCTGTTTGGTCGCCACATCGATGATCGGTTGCAGCTTCAGTGCGAACTGGTTGTCCAGCAGACCCTGGCGCATGGTCAGCGCCATGTCGGCGCGGTCCTCAATGTCGCGCGCTAAGCGGGCGTTGTACACCTCAACGCGGCCGCGGCCGGATTCCTTGGCGTGGTACACCGCAGAGTCTGCCTGGGCAACACAGTCCAGTGGGTCGCGCGTGCCGTCAACGAACGACACGCCAGCGGATGCGGAGATCGCGAACAACTGCCCATTCGAACCGCTACACGGCGCGGACACGATGTCGATCAGACGCAGCGCAAACGCCGTGACTTCGTCCTGGTCGGCGATCCCGTCGATCAGCACGATGAACTCGTCGCCACCGATGCGGGCAACCAGTTCATTCGGGCAGGCCTCGCGAAGGCGGGCGCCGATCTCGCCCAGGATGCGGTCGCCTTCAGCGTGACCCTGCGTGTCGTTGACACTCTTGAAACCGTCGAGGTCGAGGAACACGATGGCGCTGCGTACTCTGTCGAGGCGCGCCTGACTGGCCAGTACCGCCAAGTGCTCTAACGCCGCCGCCCTGTTGGCAAGCCCGGTCAGCGAATCGGTGCGCGCCTGCACATTCGCCGCCGCTTCCGACGCATGCAGTTTGGAGGTGACCGCAGCCAAGTGCGTGACCGATTGGCGAAGCGTGTCGCCCAGCCGACCCGGCAGTGTGTGGTCAATCTGCGTATCACCCAGCGCCAGCCGCCGCACCTGCGCGTCGTAGGCCCGCAGCGTGGTGACCATCTGGTTGAAGGTTCGCATCACCACGCGAATGTCGCTGGGGCCGGTGGGCTTGGCGGCGGCAAGCGCAAGGTCGCCGTCGACCACCTGCTGCGACTGGCGGGTGAGGCGGCCGAGCGGCCGCAGAATCGAGAGCAGCACCAGGCCGAGCAGCACCAGGCTGATCCCCGTTGCGGCCAGCATGACAACGAGCGCGTTGTGTTGGTTGTGTGCGGCATCGGCTTGGATGCCTTCGGCGATCTGCACCTCCTGCGCGAGGAATGTGTCGGCATATGTCTGCAGGCTGTTGAGACGATCAAACGAGGCAGTCAGCAGGTTGACGATGGAGCTGAGCATGCTGCTGTTGTCGATGACTTCGACGTCGCCGTCCGAGGCGCGCAGCATGCGTGCCGCCCAGATCGGCAACGACGCATCCACGGCGACGAACGAGTAGTCCGCCATCGCCTCGTCGAACGCTGGACGGCGATCGGGGGCGATGATGGCTCGAAGACCGGCGAGCGACGAATCGAATGAGCCGGCCGCTTCGACCGCGCCGATCACATTGTCGCGATCGTCACCAGAAATTCCGACTTGGGCAAGCAGGTGGAGCTCGGTGGTCGCATAGCCCAGCGTGTCGAGCAAGAGACCCGTCTCGGCGCCCACCTTGGCCAACTCGCTGGTGGTTGCAGAGTCGAACACCTTGCGGCTTCGCGCGTTGAGTTGGTTGAGCATCGCGATCATGCGCGTGAACACGGCCTCGACGTCGGCAGATTTCTGCTCCTTCACGTCGAAGGCACCTCGCACCTGGGCCAGTTGTTCGCGGATTGACTGTGCTTCGTCGTCGAGCGTTGCCCCAGACGACAGAACCAACCCCGATCCGGCCGCAACAAGCTCGTTGAGGCCTTGGTCGAGTTCTACGCGCGCTCCGGCGACCAGGCCGATGTAGTCGATATCGGTAGCCACCGCGAGCGACGAGCGATCGATTCCTCGTAGCTCTGCCTGTGTCGCGCCGTCGGTGGCTGTGTACTCGATGTACAACGGCACGATGAGCTGACCGCTGCGTTGGAGGATGGCTACTTGCGTACGAACTTCCGCAGCGGACTGCGCTGCACTGCGATGCGCCTGCACTTCGCGGTAGGCGAAGATCTGCAGTCCGATGACCGGCACCAAGAGCACAGTGAGCAACCTCGCGGCGAGTGACCGAGGCCCGAAGCGACCGACTCGCTGTGAGGTGGAGCGTCGCTTGCTTGATGTCGTTGCAGCCATCGTTCGCCTCCTCCCGCACCTGCTCTCGCCGTTGGACGAATCTACAGGAAGGGGCCTAGCGATAACGTCGATGTCAATGCCGTCCGCGTCGCTCGCACCGTTCAGTTCGCGCTCGTTTCGGCTGATGTGGGGCGGCGCACTGCTGTCAAACGTTGGCACGTGGATGGAGACGGTCGCCCTCGGCTACTACGTGGCGGACTCAACCGGCAAAGCCAGTTGGTCGGCCATCGTCGCTGCGGCGGGCTTTCTGCCGGGTGCAATCGTCGGCCCTGTCGGCTCCGCGATGGCAGACCGTCTGCGCCGCCGACGCGTGCTTGCAGTCGGCAGCACGGCCTCCGGACTGATCGCCGCGGCGTTGGCAGTGTGGGTGGGAACCGGGAACGCGACGCCCGCCGGTATCGCCGTGATGGCATTCATCGCCGGCTGCGTGTCGGCCTTTACGTTTCCGTCGTTCCAGACCACATTGCCGACGTTGGTACCACGCGATCAGTTGGTCGCCGCCGTCGGATTGTCGAACGCGCAGTGGAACATCGGTCGCGTCATCGGGCCTGCCCTGGCCGCAATCGCGATCGCCCTCGGCGGTATCCAAGCTGCACTGTGGTGCAATGCTGCCAGCTACCTCGCTGTGGTCGTCGCGGTCGCACTGGTGCGCTTTCACCAGCCGGTTGGCGAACGGCGCCCAGTCTTCGGCGCGCTGGCCGACGGCTTCCGTTTCGCGCGCGCATCACCCGCCATGCGGTCGATGTTGGTGCTGATGGTGGCCACCATCGCCATTGCGTCGCCGTTCATCGCGTTCGTGCCGCAGATGGCGACAACGGTGCTGGGCGGTGGCTCGAACGTGACGTCGCTGTTGGTCACCTCGCAGGGCATCGGCGCCGTGATAGCCGCATTCACCCTCGGAGCTGTCACCCAGCGCCTTGGGCTCGCGCGGGTAATGCTCCTCGCGGTGACAGCGCTGTGCCCGGCACTCGTGCTGTACGGGGCGGCGCCGACCGCGTGGGTGGCCGCACCGGCGCTCACGCTCGTCGGCTTGGCGTACGGCTTTGCCTTCACGTCCTTCGCCGGCGTCGCACAGCAGTCCGCCCCCGATGAGCTGCGCGGACGCGTGCTGGCGGTCAACTCCTTCGTACTCGGCATCCTTTATCCGGTTGGGGCGCTGGTGCAGGGACAGCTGGCCGACCAGGTCGGGCTGCGTTGGGTCACTGCCGGGTCCGGCATCGTGCTGCTGGCGGTGGTGAGCGTGGTCGCTGTCCGGCGCGGTGCGATATCGGACCGGAAGCACCCCCTGCCGGCGCAGTAGGATTGGCCTCATGTCTGAACGTGATGGCACACCTGTTGATGTGAAACCCCGCAGCCGCGACGTCACCGATGGCTTCCA
>JAYVVY010000214.1:0-4015 GCA_043786575.1 Ilumatobacteraceae bacterium | reverse complement strand
GGAATCTCGGTCGTGGTGTTGGAAGCGCGCGACCGAGTTGGCGGCAAGGTGGAGTCGCAACTCGACGGACGTGGCCGCCTGGTGGACACAGGCGCCCAGTTCGTGAACGACGAGATGACCGAGGTACTTGCACTCGCCGCACAGGTCGGGGCGACACGCGTCAACGCCGTTCATCCCGGTCACGCATCCACTGTGCCGAGCGGTGCGAACGGAGACCCGTGGGCGGAGGCCGAATCGCTCTTGGCCACGCTCGGCGTGGACCACCTCGACGACCAACGAACAGTCACCGAGTGGGTGGTCGGCCTTGCGGTAGACGGCATCGACGTTTCCAACGCAGTCCGCGACGCGGTTCGCTCCGCCATCAACGGTGGCACCTGCTCGGACAGCAACCTGATACCCGTCTCGTACCTCGCCCAGCTCAACGAGCGCACTCCCTCCAACGTGGAGGAGTTGCAATCGTGGTTCCCCGCCACACTTCACTCGCTGGCGGCGCATCTGGCTGGGCCTCTCTCCGACGTACTCCGGTTGGACTGCCCCGTTCGGGCAATCCATCTTCACGACTCGTCGGTCGATGTCGTCGCGCTCGACCAGGTATGGCACGCCCGCGAGGTCGTCGTCGCCACTCCACCGAGCGCGTTCGCCACTTTGGGCTTCACCCCGCCGCTACCCCAGGACATTGCGGAGGCTGCCGCCGCCTTCGCTCCGGGAACAGTCGTCAAGTTTCTGCTGCGCTACGAGCGCGCATTCTGGCTGGACAACGGCCGGAATGGCATCGGTCAGTTTCTTGGCCCGCCCGGCCTCTACTTCGCAGACGCATCAGTCCCGGACGTGGCGACACTCATCGGTTTCGTCGGCGGTACGACCGCTGTCGAGTGGACGCGTCACTCAGCTGCACAACGGCACGACGCCATCGTCCACCACGCCGCAGTGGTGTTTGGTGAGGAAGCGTTGCGGCCGCTCAGCGTGATCGAACGTCTCTGGGTGCCGGATGAGTGGGGAGGTGGCGGCTACAGCAACGTACTCACCACTCATGCGCCGAACGCTGCAGACGCATTGGCCACCGGGCTGCCGCTGGTCACTTTTGCCAGCACCGAATTGGCCACGCGATTCCCCGGCTATGTGGAGGGTGCGATCGTCGCCGGGCGCGCAGCGGCGGCACAGGTGCTGCTGCGGCTCAGCCACGCATGAGGCCCGCGTGAACCTCAGGCGCGACGCGCGCGCGTGCCCGTTGAATCTGCAATATTGGGTAACGCCGCTTCTCGGCAGGGAGATCGAACAACAATGACCGTCACCAATCACACCGCTGCCCCTCGTTTCGTGCGAGCCGACGGGCCCGACAAGGTGACGGGCAGCGGCCGCTACACCGCCGATCTGACGCTGACCGGGGCGCTGGCCGCCAAGTTCAAATACGCCGATGTCACTCACGCCCGCATCACCAAGCTCGATGTCACCGCTGCGCAGGCGATGCCCGGCGTGTTCGCAGTGCTCACCCAGGACGACGTCCCCGATGTGAAGTTCGGACCGTTCGTGCAGGACCGCACCCTGTTCGCAAACGATGTCGTGCGCTACGAGGGCGAAGTCATTGCGGCGGTCGCTGCCGTCGACGCGGCAACGGCGCAGCGTGCGGTCGACGCAATCGTTGTCGAGTATCAGGCGCTGCCGGTGGTCAACGACATCGAAGCCGCGCTGTCGCCCGACTCACCGCTGGTGCACGCGGACTGGGCCGACTACGGCAGCAGCATGGTCCGCGACCGCAACGATGCCTCGTTTGCATCCATCGCCAAGGGCGATGTCGACGCGGGCATGGCCGCTGCGGACCACGTCGTGCACAGCCGCTATGTCGCCGATGGTTGCCACGCCGCCCCCATCGAGCCGCGTGCAGTTGTCGCCCAGTGGGAGGGCAACAAAGTCACCATCTGGACCAGCACGCAGGTTCCGTTCGATGCCCGCGCTGGCGTGTGCGAGACGCTGGAGCTTCCCAACAACCGGGTGCGCATCATCGTGCCGCACCTCGGTGGCGGCTTCGGCGGCAAGTGTGGCTTCCACTACGAGGCGCACATCGCCGCGCTCGCTCGTGCGGCGAAACGTCCTGTGCGGTTGGTCTTCAGCCGTCGCGAGGAGTTCCTGGCACCGGACCGTCGCCGAGAAGGCATCGTGTACGACTTCGAGACCGGCGTGAAGGCCGATGGCACCATCGTCGCCCGCCGGGCGTGGCTGGCCCTCGACAATGGCGCGTACACGGCCGACGCCGGCTTTTTCAGCCAGCTCGCCGCCATGCATGCACTCGGCCCCTACCGCATTCCCAACGCATTGGTCGAGGCACACCTCGTGTACACCAACCACCAGCCGTCTGGTTCGGTACGCGCGCCAACCGCGCCGCAGACGTGTTGGGCACTCGAGTCGCACACCGACGAGGTTGCCCGCGCCGTCGGCATGGACCCGGTTGCGTTCCGCAAGCTGAACGCGGTCGACACCGGTGCCGAAGGCCCCAGCGGCCAGACGTACGGCGAGATCGGCATCCAGCAGTGCATCGACGCCGCGGCTGCCGGTGCCGGTTACGGCCAGGATCTGCCCGATGATGAGGCAATCGGCGTGGCAATTGGTTGGTGGCCCAGCTTTGCGGTGCCATCGGGCGCCTACGTGAAGATCGACGGCGACGGCAGCGGCCAGATCATCACCGGCGCCCAGGAGTGCGGCACCGGCGCAGTGATGACGCTGCGCCAATTGGTCGCCGACGAACTGGGCATGGATGCTGAGAACTTCGAGCTGGTCTACCAAGACACCAGCGTGGCGCCGTACGACATGGGGGCCACCGGCTCGCAGACACTGTTCAACAACGGCCGCGCGGTCGTGGCGGCCGCTGGGCAGATTGCCGAGCAGTTGCGGAATCTTGCGGCGGAACATCTGGAAGCCAGCCCGGCCGACATCGTGTTGGCCGACGGTGTGGCCAGTGTGGCCGGTAGCCCGGATCGCGGTGTGCCGATCGCCGAGCTGGCGGGCATTGCCGCAGGCGGTGAACTACTGATCGGGCACGGTTCGGGAACGCCGCCGGGCGCTCCACCGATCGTCGGCGCCGTGTGCGTCGGCGACCTCGGGATGGCTGCGTGGGTGGCACCCCAGTTCAGCTGCCATGCAGTGCGCGTCAAGCTGGACCGCGATACGGGTGTAGCCCGCATCCTCCACGTCAGTGCCGCGCACGACAGCGGCACCATCATCAATCCGATCGGCGCCACCGGGCAGGTGGAGGGCGCGGTGTTGATGGGCATCGGGCAAGCCCTCACCGAGGGCACCACCTATGACGCCGATGGTCGCCAACGCAATGCGGCGATGCTGGAGTACAAGCTGCAGACCTGCGCCGATGCTCCGCCGATCGACGTGCACTTCATCCAGATCAACACACCCGACGCTGGGCCCCGAGGGGCGAAGGGGCTCGCTGAGGCACCGAACGTCGCCACCGCTGCCGCCATCTCCAACGCGATCGCACAGATCGTGGGCACACCGATTCGCCAGCTACCGATGACCGCCGAACGCGTATGGGAAGCGCTCGCCGGTCAGGAGCTGGCGTCATGAGCTTCCTGATCGCACAATCCATCGACGAGGTGCTGGCAGCGTTGGCCGCTGGGGCGCGGCCAATTGCTGGTGGCACCGACCTGGTTGTCGGCGCCCGTCATGGCAAGGCAGCACTACCTGACGCATTGGTCGCCATTGACCGACTTGCCGAGTTGAAGAACATCACCGAGACAGCGCAGGGCATCAGCATTGGCGCCCTGGTCACACACCACGACATCGAGTCGCACCCGCTGCTCACCACGGTCTACGCGGGCCTGGCCGACGGCAGCGCGTTGGTCGGTTCGCCGTCCACCCGTCACCTGGGCACACTTGGCGGCAACATCATGAATGGCTCACCGGCGATGGATACCGGCGCGGCTCTGCAGGTGCTGGGTGCCGAGGTCGAGTTGCGCTCGACTCGTGGCAGCCGTCGCGTGTCCCTCGACGAGCTGTGGGCTCGCCCCGG
>JAYVVY010000213.1:0-4960 GCA_043786575.1 Ilumatobacteraceae bacterium | reverse complement strand
CATTTCTGCTGGCCGATCGTCAACGATTGTCATGTGTGCCATAGTACATGTGTTCGTACATCATTCCAACAGATATCCCATATTTCATATACCTTTCAGTGATAGCCAGCACGGCCGCATCACTGCACCCGATGCACTCAGGGTGACTTGTCCAACACTGGGCTGCAGCTCGACAAGGGCAGCGCACAACCTGCATCCAGCGCCGCTGCGTCAGCCGAGGACTTGGCGTACTTCGGCGATTCTCTCTGGGATGGCTCGGTACCACATCCAGATGCCTCGCTTGTCGGCTTCTACCAAGCCGGCTTCGCGCAGCACTTTCAGGTGGTGGCTGACCGTTGGCTGGCTCTTGCCGACTGGCGCGACCAGATCGCAGGCGCACACTTCACCGTCGACGCTGGTGGCGATGAGCGACAGCAGGCGGAGACGAATGGGGTCGGCCAGTGCAGCGAAGGCGTGCGCCATGGACTCTGCCTGTTTGGCGGTGAGGGCGGCATCGGTGAGTGAACCGCAGCAACCGCCAACTCGCTGTGGCGCTGCCTGTGGGGGAGTAGCACTACGAGCCATCGCGACCTCCGTCGACATCTGAAAAACATTCCAACAACACATTGACATTCATCGATATGTAAGTAACCTATCGACATCAGTCAATATACACGTCGGCCGCTTGCGGCCCGCTCACAAGGAGACCACCTATGTCACGGTTGCAGCTTGCCCTCAACGTCACCGACCTCGAGGCTGCCATTGCTCACTACACCACGCTGTTCGGCACACCGCCGGCCAAGGTCAAGCCCGGCTACGCCAACTTCGCGATCGCTCAGCCACCGCTGAAGCTGGTGCTGATCGAGAACGCCGCCGCCGAGCAGGGCTCCATCAACCACCTTGGCGTGGAAGTGGAGACTCGTGAGGAAGTGGTGTCCGAACTCTCCCGTCTCACTGCCGCGGGTCTCGGCAGCGTCGTCGAGAACGAGACCACCTGTTGCTACGCGGTGCAGGACAAGTTCTGGGTGGACGGCGGCCCGACCGACTTCGAGATCTACACGGTTCTCGCTCCGGCCGAATCCATGACAGAGGTGGACGGCGGCTGCTGCACATCAGACCTCACGACAGATGCTGCGACGACGGACCCTGCAACGACAGACGCAGAGCCAGTCGCCGCAGGACGCTGCTGCTGAAACAGCTAGTGCTGGTCGAGCAGGTTCGCCATCAGGTCGGACCTGGCTTGCTGGCCGATGACCGTCAGATGAATGAGGTCCGGGTTCCACACGTACATCGGCGGGTCGGGCTGCACCAACGCGGCCCAATCGATTCCATACACGCCAGGCGTCTCCGCAATCTGTTGGTTGAACACATCCTCGCGGGCAGTCCATGGCTGCCCGCGACGAGTGCGAAGATTGATCCATCCGATCAGGTGATAGTCGGAATTGACCGCCGCCACGAGGCCGTCGATGCGAGTGCGTGCGGCCGCAGCGCTGGTGCCAGTGGCCGCCACGTCGTTCGTGCCCATCGCAATCACCCACCGAACAGACTGCGACTGCCAGAAGACGTGCGACGCCCTGACACGATTGATAGCGATCTCGGCCGAGGGAATTGACGCCGACCCGGTGAGGGACCAGCGGCTGATCACGCCGTCAAGGCAGATGGGCCCATACCCGTGATCAATCAACGTGTTCATCGCCGGGATGATTGACTGCCACGTCAGCGAGTCGCCGACCACGACCAATGGGCCCTTCTCGCCGAACCCCGCGTAGTAGCCGACCTTGCCCCACTTGTTGACGGTCTGCTGCAACCAACGGCCGGTCTTGTCGCGTTCAGCAGGGCCGCTGAGGCACCCGCCGACGGCTGGGTCTGGCGGCTTCACATTTGTGCGCGCGGGAAACGACGCGCCCGTGGGAGTGCCTGTGAAGTAGCCGGTGAGATCGACCACCACGTGTGCACGAACCGATGCGTAGAGCTCGACCCCGCGGCTCGAAGTCGGCGTGATGGCCATGTTTGCAACCGGGCGATTGGCTAGGCCGGCATTCACGGCCGAGACGGTTGGGGTGCCAGCGGTAGTTCCCGCCGGTAGCGCCGCCAACCAACCAGGGCCAGTCGGCAACACAGTGACATTGAGTACCGCGACCGCGGCACCCGGAGGCGTTGCGAACTCAGCGCCGCCGTCGGCATAGAGCGGGGCACTCGGGCTGCGCGTATCCACGAGCCGAGTCGGGCTGAGAGCCACCAGCAGACCATCGGCGCTGTTCGATGCGGAGGGGCCGGTGAAGTAGCCCGAGATATCGACCAGCAGGTGAGTACGCGCCTGGGAGATCACGGTGAAGCCGCTCGCAGTGGCCGGCACGATGACGGTTGCGGCGCGCGGCTGGCCACCCGCCGGATAGTTGAGCACCGACGTATTCGTGGACGAGCCGCCGGCAGCGAAGACCGACAGAAACCCCGCTGATTGAGGATTTACCGCAGTGAGGTTGACGGCAAGTGCGATCGCATCGGGGGGCACGGAAGCGGGCAGTACAACGGTGAACGGGGCGCCGGCCGCGACGCCAGCGGGCAGTGACGATCGGGTGTCGGCGATGCGGGTGGGAGTGAGTGGCACGAAGCGACCTGTGATCGCGGTGCCGCCAGGGGCAGGAGTGAAGTAGCCGGTGGTATCGACGATCAGCTGCGCGGCCGACGACGCGTAGAGGTCGATTTGTCCCTGTGCCGAGAGCCCCAGGATGGTGCTATTTGCTCGGGTATCGCCGGCGTCGTAGTTGAGAACAGAGGCCAGTGGGGGAGTAGAGGCCGAGGGGTACGCCGTGACGAAGCCAGAGCTGAGCGCTTGAGTCGCGACCACTGTCAGCGCCACCGCGGTGGCATCCCCTGGCACCCCGCAGCGACCGGTGATTTGCAGCCGGATGGTGTGATCATCGACCCGAACACCAGCACCCTGGCGGGTATCCACCAGACGGCAGGGCGACACCGATGTGAATGCCGCAGGACCGATTACATCGCCGCCGGCACGAGCAGGTGCAATCGACCCGCCCATCGTGGCGATCATCGCGAATGCCACCGATACTGCTCTCATCCGCTGCGACCGCATCGCGCGGGAACAGTACTGCACGATCGGCGCGCCATGCCGTGTCCGCTAGCGTCACCGTCCGTGTCGGACGAGGAGCGCATGCTGCGCGTGGGAATGGTCAGTCCGTACAGCCTGTCGGTGCCGGGCGGCGTGCAGATGCAAGCCATGGGCCTTGCTCGCGAGTTGCGCCGAATGGGCCACGAAGTCCGCGTCCTGGGCCCATGCGACGGCCCACCGCCAGCCACCTTCGTCACCCCACTCGGCAACAGCCTGCCAACCTCCACCAATGGCTCCATCGCCCCGCTCGCCCCGGACCCTGCCTGCGTGCTGCGCACGATGCGGGTGCTCTTCGAGGAGCAGTTCGATGTGCTGCATCTCCACGAGCCATTCGCGCCCGGCCCACCGATGACCTCGATGCTGCTGCACCCGGCGCCGGTGATCGCCACCTTCCACGCGGCAGGCGACAGCCCCAGCTACCGCTATGGCAGCGCGCCGATGAAGGCCGCGGCCAAGAACATCGCCCGTCGGATCGCAGTGTCGAAGGATGCGCTCGCCCTAGTACAGGAGGCTGTGCCAGGCGAGTACGAGGTGCTCTACAACGGCGTCGAACTGCAGGAGTACCGCGCTGCGAGGCCATACCCGACGACGGGGCCGACGGTGTTCTTCTGCGGTCGCCACGAGGAACGCAAGGGCCTGGACGTGCTGCTGGCGGCGATGGCCCACCTCGGTGACGACGTGCAGCTCTGGGTTGCCAGTAGTGGCCCCGACACTGACCGTCTGCGAGCCCAGACTTCCGCCGACGCGCGAGTCCACTGGCTCGGCCGGCTCAGCGACGAGGAGAAGATTGCGCGCTTGAAGGGCGCCGACGTGTTCTGTGCCCCGTCGTTGCACGGCGAATCATTCGGCGTTGTCCTGATTGAGGCGATGGCCGCTGGTACCTGCATCGTGGCCAGCGCCCTCGACGGTTACCGCAACGTGGCCACCGACAACGTCGACTCGCTGCTGGTGCCCCCCGGCGATGCCGATGCGCTGGCAGCGGCAATCGCGATGGCCCTCAAGAACCCTGAGTTGAGCGCACGATTGGTGGCCGCTGGCGACCGCAGGGCCGACGATTTCTCGATGCGGGCCCTCGCCACCGCCTATGCGGCGATGTATCGCGAGGTAGCGGCACCGCCCAGCCGTACACGACGGCCGATGTCGCCGTGGCCCTTCATGTCCGGGCCGGTGTCACCGCGCCAGCGGCGCCGCACCCGTATGATGGCGCCATAACGGCGCAGCCTCCCAGCGCCCCCACCCCTCGGAGTCACGACAATGGTCTGGATCATCGTCCTCGTCGTAGTAGCGCTGCTCGCGCTCTACGGCATCGTCAGTTACAACGGCCTCATTCGCGGCCGCAACCAGGTGGAAAACGCCTGGTCGCAGATCGATGTGCAGCTCAAGCGACGCATCGACCTGATTCCTAACTTGGTGGAGACCGTCAAGGCCTACGCCGCTCACGAAAAGACGACGCTGGAAGCGGTCATCAATGCCCGCAACGCGGCGATGGCTGCACCTGCAACACCACACGGCCAGGCTGAGGCCGACAATCAGATCACCGGTGCCCTGCGCCAGATGTTCGCTCTCGGCGAGGCCTACCCGGACCTCAAGGCCAATCAGAACTTCCTCGCACTGCAAGAAGAGCTGAGCGCCACCGAAGGTCGCGTGGCCTACGCCCGCCAGTTCTACAACGACAGCGTGTTGGGCTACAACAACAAGCTGCAGGCTTTCCCCACGGTCTTCTTCGCTCGCATGCTGAAGTTCGACAAGCGCGAGTATTTCGAGACCGACGAGGCCGCCCGCGAGGTGCCCAAGGTCCAGTTCTGAACACGCCATGTTCGAACTGATACGTGCTAACAAGCGGCGCAGCGT
>JAYVVY010000212.1:0-2148 GCA_043786575.1 Ilumatobacteraceae bacterium | reverse complement strand
TGCCTGTGCGGTCAGGTCCAGCAGCCAGCTGCTGACCACACTGCCGCGCCGCCACAGCTCGGTGACCGCGGCAAGGTCGATGTCGTAGCGGTAGTACTCGGGATGACTCAGCGGCGCCGTTTCGGCGTCCTTCACATGCGACTCGCTGCCGATATTGGCCTTCGCCAATACGTTGAGGCCTTCGGCGTAGGCAGCCATCAGGCCGTACTCAATGCCGTTGTGCACCATCTTGACGAAATGGCCGGCGCCGACCGGGCCACAGTGCAGCCAGCCCCGCTCCTCGGTACCGATCTCGCCCTCGCGGCCCTCGGTGCGGGCGGCCGCGTCCATGCCAGGCGCCAGTGCTTCAAAGACGGAGGCGAGCTGGCGTACCGATTCGTCGGGGCCACCAACCATCAGGCAATAACCGCGCTCAAGACCGAAGACGCCGCCGCTGGTACCCACGTCGACGTAGTTGATGCCCTTCGCTGCCAGTGGCGCGGCACGATCAACGTCGTCGCGGTACCACGAGTTGCCGCCGTCGATGATGGTGTCGCCGGGGGAGAGCAAAGGTTCGAACTTGGCGATGGTGTCGGCTACGTAGGCGGCCGGAACCATCAGCCAGATGTGGCGGGGTGTGGTGAGTGCGTCGACTACCTCTTCTGGTGTGCGTGCGCCTCGGACGCCTTCGGTCTCCAGGGCGGCCACGGCTGCCTCGGTGACGTCGTACGCAATGCACTCGTGACCTGAGCGCTGAAGCCGACGAACCATGTTGGCGCCCATGCGCCCCAACCCAACCATTGCGATCTGCATGTGCACAAGGTAACCAGCTTCGCTCCGTCTCGCGGTTCGTGACGGCTGGCTCGTTACTGTGAGATGTGTGACGGGCCTGACCAACGACGTTCGACGTGACCTGCGGGGCGCCGCTCTGGCCCACGAACGACTGGTCGTCGAGCTCTCCAACCTGACCGACGAGATGGTGCAGCGGCCGTCGCTGCTACCTGGCTGGACGGTGGCGCACACGCTGACGCACCTCGCCCGCAACGCCGACAGCCATGTGCTGATGCTGCAGGCCGCGAACCGTGGCGAGATCGGTGCGCAGTATCCCGGCGGTCCCGAGCAGCGCACTACGGACATCGAGTCCGGTGCCGGTCGTTCGGCCGCCGCGCTGACGGCCGATGTCATCGATTCCAATGCCCGCCTCGAAGCCGCTTGGCTGGAGACCACCGACGAAGGTTGGGCGGGCAACGGCCTGAGTGCGCTGGGCCCGGTAGCGGTCAACGATCTGCCCTTTCGGCGTTGGCGAGAAACGGTGGTGCACCACGCCGACCTTGGGCTGGCCTACAGCTGGCGCGACTGGCCAGCCGACTATGTGCGCGTGGAACTGACCCGGCGCACCATGGAGTGGGCTAGCCGCAAGCCGATGGGGCTCACCACACTGCCCCCGGTTGCGCTCGCGCTCAGTGAACACGCGCGTGTTGCGTGGCTGCTCGGCCGCACCACCGTCGAGGGCCTCGACGCCGCAGGCATCTTCTGATGCCCACCACTTTGGCTCGACGTGTTGTTGCCGTTTTCGTCGCGCTCATCTGCTCGGCTGCAGTGCTCGGGGGCATGGTCGGCCGGGTGTCCGCGCACGCAGGGCTGGAGACCAGCATTCCCTCGGCCAACAGCGTCCTCGAGGCCGGGCCACCCCAGGTCGTGCTCGACTTCGACGAGGCCATCGAGACTGCACTCACCAGTATCGCGTTGTACGACGCGGCCGGAACGCCGATCCCGCTCGATACGCCCGTCGTCGGCGCCGACGACACTGTGTTGCTGGCGACTGTTCCCACGACCAGCAGTTCGCTGATCGTTGACGGTGTCTACGCGGTGATCTGGCGAGTCACTTCGGCAGACGGTCATGTGGTTGAGGGCGCGTTCAGCTTTCAGGTCGGTACTTCCGCGGCCGGGAGTGGCCAGGAACTGATCGATCAGGTCCGCAATGGTGCGAAGGCCGACGCCGCGGTTCGTTGGTGGTACGGCGTTGCGCGATTCTTGTCGCTGTTCGGAGCGATCACTCTGATCGGCGGTGGCTGGTGGTTGTTGCGCGGACCCGTCGAGATCCTGCGCCGTCGTCGGTCGCGTTGGATGGCGGTCGCGAGTTGGGTTGCTCTGCTCGTTGGCTCAGCT
>JAYVVY010000211.1:0-4589 GCA_043786575.1 Ilumatobacteraceae bacterium | reverse complement strand
GGGTTCATTCAAACTCACGATGGCAAGGTGCTCATCACCCTCACGGACCCGGTGCAGCGCACGAACACCATGGCCACCACGATGGTGCTAGTCGGCACTCGCAAGTAACCGCAGTCCACCCGGCGGCTGAAACAGGTCAGCCGCCGGGGAGGGTTTGCTGGAGGGTCAGTACGGGTTCGAAGAGGTCGCCGAGCTTGTCGACTCTGGCCAGAACGTTTTTCCAGGTGAAACGAAGTTCGGGGGCGCCTTCCGCACAGGCGGACACTTCTTCCCATGTCACCGGGGTGCTACACGTCGGCTCTGGGCGGGCTCGCAAAGAGTAGACGCCGATGGTGGTTTTGAAGCGTGCGTTCTGGCTCCAGTCGACGAAGATTCTTCCCGGCCGGACAGCCTTCGCCATCGTGGTGGTCACTCGCTCACGATGCTGGTGCTCCAGCAACTGACCGACGGCGAGCGCGAAGTCGGCGGCAACCTGGTGCGTGCATGGCGTGTTCAGCGGCACGTACAGCTGCAGCCCTTTCGAGCCCGACGTCTTGGCGAAGCCCTGCAGGTTCACGGCACCGAGAATCTCGTGGACCAGCATCGCGATCTCGCAGCACTCCTTCATTGCCGCCGGCGCACCCGGGTCGAAATCGAACACGACAGTGCGCGGTGAATCCAGATCTGCCGCCAACGCCATCGGCACATGCAGTTCGAGTGCGGCCATGTTCGCGGCCCACACCAGCCCGGCGGCCTCGTCCATTCGGCAGTAGGCAAGGTCGCCGTTGCGATCGCCGGGGCCCAGGGCGGTACCCATCCATTCCGGACGATGCTTGGGGCAGCGCTTCTCGAAGAAGCCCTCCTTCTCCACACCGTCGGGGAACCGTTTCAGCGTGATGCAGCGGCCCGCCAGGTGCGGCAGCATCGTGGGCGCGATGCGTGCGTAGTACTCGATGACCTCGGCCTTGGTGGTGGCGGGCGACGTGCCAGTAGCCGGGTAGAGCACCTTGTCGAGATTGCTGAGGCTGAGCTCGCGCCCGCCCACTTCCACCGTGGTTCGAACGCTCACGCCGACTTGCGCACGCGCTTGGCCTTCGCAGGCGCCTCAGCCATCTCGGGTGCACCGGCAGGATGGCGACCGCGGGCGGCTTTCGCGGCCTTGACACTGGCTTCCAGCGCGGCCATCAGGTCGATGACCTGCGGTGCGGCAGCGACCGCGGTGGGTGCTTCGAACTGCTCGCCCGCGGCCTTGCGTTCGATCAGGTCGAGCACTTGCTCGCGGTAATTGTCGCGGTACTTCTTCGGCTCGAAGGCGGCTGACAGCGACGACACCAGCGCCTCGGCCATCAACACTTCCTTGTCGCTGACCTGCACGTCGTCCAACGTCGCCAGCTCGTCCACCGCGCTCATCGGCACTACTTCGTCGGCGAACACCATCGTGCTCATCATCAACTTGCCGTCCACCGCCCGCAGGGCCGCCACGTACTGCTTGTTGCGCATCACGAAACGACCAATGGCCACCTTGCCGGCCTGCTCCATCGCCCGTGCCAGTAGCGCATAGGGCTTCGGGGTCTTGTCCGGTGCCACGATGTACTGCGAGTCGAAATAGACGGGGTCGATGTCGGCGAGATCGACGAACTCCTCCAGCTCGATCGACCTGGTCACCGATGGGATGAACGGCTCCAGCTCGTCGGGGTCCACCACGACGTAGCGGCCCTTGGAGATCTCGTAGCCCTTGACGATGTGCTCGTCGGGCACGTCTTCGCCTGTGTCGGCGGAGACTTTCTTCAGCTTGATGCGGCTCATACTGCGGTCGTCGAGCTGGTTGAACGCAACGCTCTTCTTGCTGACGCCGTTGTACAGCTTGATCGGGATGGCCACGAGTCCAAAACTGATCGTCCCGCTCCAAATTGGTCTCGGCATGGCCACAGTCTGCCGCAAACTCGCCACCTTGAACAGGCTCGCCCGCTCCAGAGTCCGTTTACTGATGCTCTGGAAGTGGGGTTGGGCGAATCTGCGGCCCGTTTTCCCCGTGCGGCCACGCGTGCCACCGAACCCGGGGTACTTATTTTTCGTACTCGACAACAGCCGAACCCGCATCGACAACCACCGTTGCCGAGTTCACAAAACAAGTACCCGGTGCTCTCCGCCGGACCCGGGCACAGGGCCTGCCCAGCACCCCTTCAGGCGCATGGGTAAAAGATCGTCCCTGTCAGCGAGCCCTACCCGGCGAGAATGGCTCTGGCGACGAGGTCGGTGCCGAAGGCGGTGAGGATGGCCAGGTAGAGCAGGCCGGTAGCGGCCATCACGGCCGAGTAGTAGCGCTCGCGCAGCGCCGCCTTGGTGACGATCACCAGCACCAGCGTGGCGATTGCGCAGGCCGCCCAGAACCAGCCCAATTGGCCACCCCAACCATCGCTGACCGAGCCGGACCACACCGAGAACATGCCGATGGGCAGCAACAACGCAATGATCTCCACCGGCCACACCCAGCCCAGCGCCCGCACCAGATCGTTGAGGTGCTTGCGCGGCAGGCCCGGCTGCACCAGATACCAATGGCCCAGCAGCATTGCATCGGTCACCGAACCAAGGAACGCCGCGCCAGCAAACGTGCGCAACAGCGACACAGCAAGGTTGCCGCCAGCGTCGACGGATGCGGCAATCAACCCGGCGATCGATAGCACGGGCGCCAACAGGTCGAGCCACGGCGGAAACTCGGCGCCGCCCTCGCGTTCGCTGACACCACGGTCGATGCCAGTCATTGCCGCGACCCGTTCGCTGCGGCGATCGTGCTCGTCGGTCTGACCGGACACGCCAGCCTTGCGTCGCACCACCGACACAACCAGCGCCACGAACGCAGCCGCAGCGACGGCGATGGACGAGGCCTCGCGCACCGGCACGAGGCCGAACTTGAACCCGGCCGCCGCAGCGCCCGCCGCCATCAGGATGTAGGTGCCACGCAGTAGCCAGCCGTAGCCAATGCCGACGACCCGGCGACGAGTCGTGAACCAGAGAAAGAACAGTCCACCCGCCGCCCACTGCAGGAGCACCGTAGCGACATCAACTCGGATCACGCCCCGAAGGCTAGAGAGACTTTCCCCATCTCCGCCAAACCTTCGCGGCCCCGGCGGCGTGTCTCTGGTTGACGGTTCGCCGCAACTCCCGTCCGCATCGGGCCGTCAACACCTGCCGTAGGAGGGCGCCGACCGCCCGCGTCGGCGACCTCCTGCGGTGTGGGTACATCGTCTTCATGCGCGCCACGCCCTACGCTCCACAGCGATGAATCGCCGAACTCTGCCAGTTCTCGCGCTCGCTGCTGTGCTGCTCACGAGCTGCATGACCGGAAAGCGGCCGTACTTCGACGACGACCCGTTCCCCAGTGGCGCACCGACCGGTGACGCGTCGATTGATGCCGTGCTGCAGAGGTTGGACGCGGCCACCAGCGGGCCGGTAACCGCGGCGTACAGCGTGCTCACCAAGTTCGGCAACACCACCAACACCGCCACCGTCGTCCTCGACGCCGGCAGTCGCAGCGTCACCATCGGTAACGTCCGGTACATAGAGACACCTACTGGCACTGCGACCTGCGCCGAGGATAGTTCCGTGCCGTGCAGCGCCGGCCTCGACCCCACGCGTGTCAGCGACATCGGCGTCACCATCGACTTCTATGCCACCGAGGCAGCCACCCGCTTGCGCCGCGACGCCCAGGCGGTGATTGCACCCACCACATCGCACGCGGAGACGATTGCCGAGCAGCCCGCGCTCTGCGTGGACGTGCCGCTGGCCGGCGGCGTGGCGGTCTACTGCTCGTTGGACAACGGTTTGGTAGCTCGGATGGACGACGGCGACGTTGCCGTCAACCTCACTGTACTCAGCCCCAGCGCCGACCCCAGCCGCCTGCAGCTCCCCGCGATCTAACCGAGGGCGACCAACTGGTGGTTGGCGAAGTTCATGCTGAGCGGGCCGCTTTCCGTGGCGACCACGATGTCCTCCAGCCGCATTCCCCAGCGGCCAGCGACATAAATGCCCGGCTCGACGCTGAACGCGTGGCCCGGTTCGATGAGCAATGCGTTGCCCTCCACCATGTACGGGTCTTCGTGCGCCTCCATGCCGATGCCGTGACCGGTGCGGTGGATGAAGAACTTGCCGAAGCCGGCGTCGTCGATGACCTTGCGCGAGGCACGGTCCACGTCTTGGCACGCCGCTCCCACCACGCCCGCGGCAACCCCCGCAGCCTGTGCCTCGTGCAGCACCGCGTAGGCGTCGGCAACCTCCGCCGTTGGCGCGCCGAGCGTGACGCAGCGGGTGATGTCGCTGCAGTACCCATCCTTGGTGCCACCGAAGTCGCACAGCACGAGGTCGCCCTCGACGATGACCCGATCGCCCGCATGGTGATGCGGCGAGGCGGCGTTCTCCCCTGCTGCGACGATCGCAAAATTGACGATGTCGTGCCCCTCTGCGATGAGGCGCGCAGAAATATCTGCACTGACGGCTGCTTCGGTGCGACCAAGCAAGGGGATCTCGCCGGCATGCAACTGAGCAGCCACTCGGTCCGCTGCCGCGCCGGCCGCCTGTAACGCCGAGATCTCAGCCTCGTCCTTGCGCATTCG